>JBAYUL010000078.1:0-4411 GCA_041675105.1 Minisyncoccota bacterium | reverse complement strand
TCGCCGAACGCATGCCCCGCGTTCGTATTCTCGTCCCAGTCCGGCTCTTTTGGCAACGTGATGTTGGCTCGTAGGGCTGAATTTACAACGTTCGATGTGTGCACATAGTAGGAATTCACATATACCTGCAAGTTGCCGTTCACTTCTTTATCGCGGACATCATTAATGACCTTGTCGTTGGTTGAGGTGAGATAGCCTCCTCCACCGCTCACAAAACTCTCAGGTGTGGCGACATTGTATACAGCGATGGATTTCTTGGGGACGCCGTGATCAACGAGATAGTTGTACATCTCATTCGTATAAAATGTCCCTTGCGAATGCCCAAGCAGCAAGATCTTTCGTGTGGTTACCTGTGAATGTACCTGCGTCAGTATCGTCTCTAGGTCATAATTGCTTATCGGTGAACCAAAAGCTTGAGCGATCGATTGCAACAAATCCCCCGCCCCACCAAGATGGGACGGGTTGTAGCCAAGCCGAACGGTTAATCTTTGGTTGTTGTAATTGTATCCAATTTTATCTTGCAGCCTCTGTGCGTCGACTAGGGCGTCCTCTTGAGACGTAAATATACCGTTCACGTACACGACTGTATATCCTGATGCGGTACAGCTACTTGCGAGCGATACAGAGGGCCCGAGTAATAGAAAAAACGTGACTAGGAAGATTCTCCACTTCATGGACACTAATTCTGTAAGTTACTAGGATCAACGTCGCAAAAGTCGCGATCGGGAAGGCCAACGCTGGTTGCGTATCTAGACGCGCTATTCTTCTCAGATTTCCGAGATTGTGTATTAAGAACCAAGTCCTTGACCTCGTTGATTCTCTGGTCGATAACCGCACCGTGCACCTCCGCATTCATGCGCGAGTAGCTTTCTGACACGCAGGCATAGGCGCGCGAATCTTGAATTGCAGTTGCGGCCCAGGCTTCGGAATTACGTACTCCATCAAGAAACATTTGCTCTGCCATCGCATATTGCAACTCCGCTGCGCGAGTGTACGGAGAATTGGGATACTTTTTGAAGATGGCGAGTTCGACATCATCACGGATGCCATTTTGATTGGCGTCTATTCCCTCCACCGTCGCATCGACTAGTTTCGGATCGGGCGGAGGCGGCAAGTGCTTGCCGTCGACATCAGCGAGCGTGAGATGTCGCGACTGGATAAAAGCGACTGCCTCCTTCGACTTTTGTTCCGACATATAACTCGGCGCACGCCATACCAGAAGCGCAATGTACGCGACGACAAGAATGCCGAGCGGCCAGCGAGCCACCCGCCACCCACGGCGAAGCAAATTCCCCACGTCCGACCCCTGAGCGTCATTCATATTTCGGAATTATCCCACGCCTCCCCTATTTCTTCATGAATTATCCCCAGAATTATAAAGGACGGTCCTTTATATTTTCGAGCAACTCTTCTAGATCGTTCTGAGTTTTAAGAAAGTCCGGAACCGTGTCGAGTGCGAGCAATCTGCTCTCTGGCCTGAATGCTCCGGAGTGGTAGTCGCGATAACTTGAATATCGATAGTCTTTCATATAATTTCGAGCTCTCTCCTTATCATCTATACCCTTCTCCTCCCAATGTGGGTAGAGAAGGTCCAGCGGATTTAAATGCACGTATGCGTAAATCCATCGGTAATATGCCTCGTTAGAAACAAGACTATTTTTGAACCTTCCTTGGAAAAGAAATCCACTATGGTCGTGGCGGGCATTAAAATACATAGAGTATGCCGTACCGACTTTTTTCATAAAGCGAGAGATCCCCTCCTCCGCTTTTTGTGTAACGACAACGTGAAAATGATTTGACATGAGTGAATACGCCGTAATATCGACAAGTGCGCGATCCGTTTCTTCGCTGTAAATGTCCAAAAAGGACCGTCCTTTATATTTTGATAGCAAATTCCCCATGTGAATCGGCTCGCTGTTGTTTGCCAAATAAAGCAACATCAGGAAACGGGAGTAATCATGATCGTCAAGAAATATCGGCTGCTTATGTGCGCCTCGATTGTATATGTGATACGTCTCGTTGCTTGCGAGCGCGTCTTTCCTCAACATGAAGAACATTATAAAGGACCGTCCTTTTTTGATTGGGAGGAGTGTGGAAAACCGCCCCGTCGGGAAATATAAAGGACGGTCCTTTTTGGGTTGCTAACGCTTAGCGAGAGTTCAGCTGCGATTGGTATTGCAGGAGAGTTTGGTTGTCGGGATTGGCTTTGAGACCCTGGGCAATGAGGTCAGCGGCGGCGGATGTGCCGGCCTTGTAACCGTACGTCGTATAGAGGGCAAAGAGCTGTTCGTACGCGTTGATATCTTGCGCGTTGTTCTTGATCGCGACCTTGAAGTTCGCTTCTGCCTTCGGGTAGTCCTTCAAAAAATCAAGATACAGGCCGCCGAGATTGTCGAACGGTATCGTGCTCGAGGGATAGAGTGCGGCGACATATTTCCAGGCGGTCTCAGCTCCCTTGTAGTCCCCCGCCATTTTTCTCACTATCCCTAAATTGTTCCATGCCTGAAAGTTGATACTGTCTTTGGCGATGATGGCCACCGTCGCATCGAACTGCTTGTTGAGCGCGGCGCGAACTTCCGACGATATGGAAGCACTGAACGCGAGCGGTGTTCGGTAGTTCGGCGCGACAAGTTTCTGAGGCGTCACATCAGTGACCGTTGAGCTGCCGCCGGTCGTAACAACACCGTTATTGTTTGTCGTAATAGGGGTGCTCGATGCCCCCTCGATAACAGCGGGGGCGGTATTTGTACGCGTGTACAGATACGCTCCGATCGCAAGAATGATAAGGACACCGATAACTGCGATTATGAGATTGTAACTTTTGTTGTTTTGCATCCGGTCATCATATAGGAACTCTGCGCGGGTGCCAAACGCAAAACCCACTAGTCGCCTCGCTGCGGCGAGGCGCTCGCAGGCCCGCCTCGCCTCCCCGCTGGTGCGGGGCCCCGGCTCCGGCCGGTTTTGCGTTTGAGCTTATTTAGAAAACGAAGCTGCGCTTCGCAAGTGTGCTCAAACGCAAAACCCCCGCCTCTTTCGAGGCGGGGGTTCGCGTTTTGCTCATGTTGTCGCCATGAGCGGATCAATCAGCTTATATGCCGATCGACGGGAGACCGCTGACCCGGTAACCGTTGGTCCAATCGACGTCGTTTCCGCCTGCCGTTGTGGTGGCATTGTCGGACCAGACGAAGTTAGAGGCATTGGCAACCGCAGTCGTGGTCGCGATGTAGCCAGGGGCTGCACCGATACCTGTGATCGCCGCAGTGTCACCACTAAGCGTCGTGTTCACGCTCCAGTTTGTTGCAGATCCGCCCGGAGTGACCGTGCCGATGAGCCTGAAGGTGTACGCGGTGTTGGCCGGAACGATGACCGGACCACCCGTGAAGGTCGCTGTCGTGGCCGCGAGCGAACCCGCCTGCGTGCCGAACGTCGACGTAGCAACGTTTCCGTTGTTGTCGAGGACCTGGACTGAGAGGTTTGTCACCGATGCCGATGACGTCGACACTGAGAATGAGAGCTGCTCGACACTGATCGAGCCCGCTGCATCAGCCTTGACTGTGAACGCCTTGAGCACCTGGTTTACTCCGTTGCATCCTGTTCCGTTGCAAGCGCCCGAGGCGAGTGCAACGGTCGGAACTGACTTGAAGATCTGGACGCCGTTGACGCCTGCAGTGGCCGAGATGTTCACCTGAGAGCCAGATGCACCAACGCCCTGTGCGTTCAACGGATCAACCTTCACCGTGTCACCGATACCAGCCGGAAGGTTGGTGGCGATGTTCGTGATGTCGGCCTTGATCGTAAGTACGAGATCCTGGTTGGCAAGAACGGTCACCGGAACGTCGAGCGACGAAGTCGCTGTCGCACCTGTGAACGTAGCTGTGCCGATGAGAGTCGCACCGTTGTAAATGCTTGCCTGAACAACGTCATTTACACCAGAGCTTGAGCTGCCGCCGTTGCCGGTCGACAAGGTTCCGTAAGTACCGTTGGCAAGAGTGAGGCCGATCTTTTGGACCGTAATGTCCTCATTCGTCGCGTGGAACTTAACGTTACCCATCGTGACACCCGTTGTACCAGCCGGGACGAGCGAGAGCGCAGGCTGAGATGTAGCCGTCGCAGAAGCCGTCGCGGTGAGACTGCCCGAAGCAGCGACCGTCATGAGAGAGCCGTTGGCTCCAGTGACAGTGCCGATTGACGTGCCGGATGTAACGCCGGTTGCCGTAGGCGCCGCAGAGATACCCCACTGGAAGGTCGAGCTCGTGTCGGCCGTCGAAGCAAGGTTGCACTTGAGCGCTAGGGTCTTGAGCGTGCCCTTCGGGATAACGAGCGAATTGTCGAAGACAAATGTCTGCGAAGAATCCGGCGACGAAGATGTCGCAGTTTCCGAAGGATTCACTGTGTTGCTGCCGCCGTTGAG
>JBAYUL010000077.1:0-4427 GCA_041675105.1 Minisyncoccota bacterium | reverse complement strand
GGCCTTCGCGCGCGCCAAATCTTTTGCACTTTCGGGACATGCGTAGAACGTAGTCGGCACATACAAAAGGTATGAGATTCCCAGCCCCTCGAACGCCCCTGCGGTGCCCTCGTTGATCCGGGAGAAGTACAGGTCGTCCATGGACTCCAGGACCGGGTAGCTCGGTGAATAGGAAGGGTCGCGTATGACGAAAAGATACGGCGCGCTGAGCATGCTCATACACCCGCTTCTCGACAGCGAGACAAAAGCATCCCGAGAATAGCGCGAGCCAGCCGCGGCCTCGCGGATGGACACTACTTCTCGCGTGAGCGGCCGCACGGCTTGTTCGCGGACCGCCGCACCCTCACCGGCGAGCCGTTTGAGATTCGTGAGACGCAAATCCTCAGGCTGGCAGGCGCTTATTTTGCCGCCGGTGCATTCGTCCCGCCTTTTCGCTTCGCGCCGGACACTGTCGAACCCGTCCTCGATATTCTGTAGCGTCCCTAATACGCCGTCTTTTGTGACGACGCCGCTGGGTACGGCGAATCGCGTCTCCTGCATATTCGTATACGCTTTCTTAAATCGCTGCAGATCCCTTTCTGCTACTCCGATCGTTGAACCCAGTCTATTTTGATACATCGCTTCGTCTGTGTCTTTTCCCGACGCGATGAATGCGTTCCGGGCTTCCTCGAGGTCGGCGAGTGATCTCAAAAAGCCCGTTGGATACAGCGCTTTCGATACCGCGTCCCTATCCGCATCGTTCGTCTGGACCGACGAGAGTTCTTTCGCCACGCGGTCGAGCTTGTCCGTCGCGTCCCGGAGTTTGTTCGGAGCGGTCCCTTCCATGCCGAGAATGGGCGAGCGGCGCGCGAGCGAAAGCGCGTACGCCAATCTCAGCGCCTCGTACGTCTCTCCCTCAGTGGCGGCAGAGCCGTCGGCGGACCACGCAACTCCGCTTTCTACGCTATACCTTTTGTCCGCGACGATTACCGTTTCCCTGGCGCGGTTCATCAGCAACGCATACGCGAAATACGAGATCGCCGCCTGACGCTTTGCGTCATGATAGGCGCTCTGCACACCTATCACCGAAAAAATCGCGGCGATCACGCTCGCGATCACAAGTTTCTTGAAAAGAGGGTGCGCGTGCTTCATATGCCCCATTGTAATCCTGTTCAGTTCGAGAAGTATTCTGCTGGTGCTCATGGCTTTCGACTCTACCCTGCGGACGCGTCATGGGGAAGTGACCGTGCGAAGAACGCTGCGCTGGCATAGCCGAACGCTCCGAAAAGGCTCACGGCATTGATACCGAACAGTGGCACAAGATTGACGATAACGAGGCTCGCGACCACGAATGCGACCGCGTCAATGCTCCAGAACCAAAGCGCAAAGGCCTCGCCCCTCTCACGCGTCATTTGAAGCGCAAGAGGAAACAAGCCGCCCGCGATGAGGCCCGGGACCGCTGCTGCAACGAAGATGAGAACGACCTTGAGCGTCGTCGAAAAGTGAATAGCGGCGTTGACCTCTGACCCGAGCGCGAAATATGCGAGCAATATGCAGGCCGCCACGATCGAGATATGGGAGATATGCCGGTGCAGTCGGTAGCGGCTCGCGAACAAAGCGCCGATACCAGCGCCGCTCATGATGGCCGCGGTAGTGACCGCGTACGCGTACATCGGGTGGCCGAGGATCAGCGTCGCCTTGCTCAGAGCAACGAATTCAAGCGCCGCGAGTCCGCATGATATGGCGATAAAGAAAAATGACGGGAGCACATCATTCCAGGCCCTACCGGTCGTGTGTCGGAAGACGAGAAGAAGCGTTCCAAGGAGGACAAAACTGAGCATCATCCAAAGCGGTATCGGTTCCGAGTATGAGCGCCTATCTTGCTCCCGGCCATCTTCGCTTGCCTGCGTCGCCATGTGTATCAGCGGCTTGTCGTCCGTTGTCGGGCGCAGCTTGTCGAATTTTGACGTGAAATCGGCAGTGGAAGCAACGCGTCTTGCGCCGTACTGAGCAGCGCTTTGTTCCGCGCGGCGCACGTCGGCGGCGGTGAGGGCGTTTTTCTTGACGATTATGAGGTTTCTGGCGAACTCGGTTCCGGAGAAGATCATGACGTGATCTTCGAACGCGAGCGACATCTTCGTAAGCAGGGCTCGCAGCGTTTCCACGTATTGAGGCGTCGATTTCTCCCAGTCCAGCAGGACGAGCGTTCCGTCGTCCGATAGAGCGCGAAGATATTCTCCGAACGCCTCTTTCGTATAGAGATACTGCATGCTCGAAAGCTGTGTCTTCCATGCGAGACCGAAATTCTTGACCATGGCGAGGATGATCATGTCGTATTTCGCGTCATGCTGTGCCACATAAGAGCGTCCATCGCCGATCTCAAGCGTGATGCGCGGATCCCCATACGGGTACGTATTCGAGCCAGGCCGGAATTGCTGCAATAGGCGAGGGATGAGCGGATTGAGCTCGACAGCGGTGACATGCGTACCCCCGAATTCAAGCGCACGCTCCACGTCGGCGCCGCCTCCGGAGCCGATGATGAGCGTGTCGGCGGGCCGCTCGATCGCAAAGGGCAAGGAGCGCATCTTGTCGAGATTGGATCTCGAGATCGGATACAGCGTACTAGATACCAGTGTCACGGTCGGTATCGAACAGTTGATCGTCAGATTCACATACGAAACGTCGCCGATGCGTGCCATCTCATAGAGATCGACTTGTGAGAACGAATTCGTACTACGGGCAAAGTGCTCCCAGTGATCGTACGGACAATTGATGCTAAACGGGTATTTGATCTCGAGAGAGACGAGTGATCCGATCATAAGAAGGCCCAGCACGACATGGCGCCAACCCCATCCGCTTCTGTAGCGGTACGCAAGAAAGAAGACCGCAAGGAGACCGCTACAGAGAAGCAGAGCGAGCGCAGTCGAGAGACCACTCAGGTCGGCGATAAAGACCGAACCAATGCCCAGAATAGATGCTCCGAGCACGTCACAGGCGTACAAAAGAGGGATGTGTCGCCCGGCATGAACGAGGAGGCCCGAAACGAGCGCTCCTGCGAGAAAATAATTACAAAGCGCCAGTGCGATCATGGCCATGAGTTCGCTGAGCGCGGGCTCCTGAAAGAGGCGGGCGACTTCGAACGGGGCGAGCAGGGTCACCGCATACACGGCGCCGATGATCAGGAGTGCTCGATGCATGTCGAATTGGCGCGCGTACTTTTGCAAAAGCGCTAATCCCACGCCGCCCAGGCCGAACCCGAGCAGCGCTATGGAAATGGAAACGAACCTAAAGTCGTAGTAATACGCGATGCCCAGAACTGTCGAGAGGAGCAGCTGGGACGTAAGCACCGTTCCGCTTACGAGGGCGATCACGACGCACGTAGCCATGAGGTACGTCTTTTCCGAGGGGGTATTCGGAATGTTCATTGCGACGCAATATAGCACGCAGCATTGGCGCGCGCATCGCGCCGATCTACTCTAGAAAAATCCCCCGCAGCTTACAAAAAAAACCTCGTCCTGCAGATTCTTAGCGGGGCTTTCGCACATGGCGTTCTGCGCGGTCGCGAGCGGCGATGGTCCGCGATGGAGGAGCGCAAGGAGAGATTGCAGTGCCGCAGAACGCGGTACGAGCGCCTGAAGTCCGACGAACGTAATGGCGCATGTGGCGACGCCCAACATTGCCAAACGGACACCTCGCGCATTGAGGACCCTGTGCATGCCGCAATTGTAGCACGGTGGGTAATGTACCCCCACCGCGTGGGGATAATGGACATACATTTTGCATCGGTTATTGTGCGGTGGGGTTAGCGGAGAACTCCGCGACCAAAATCGAACACTCTAGTCACACGGAGGTGTCTACATGAGGAGAGTACTAACGGTGTTGTATGCCGCGGCCGCGCTCGTGCTGCTACCTGCGCACGCGCACGCGTTCGGATATTCTTGCGGGACCGACGAGAGCCCGGGGACCGTTCGGCTCGTCGTCCCACTCGGCGCGGGCAGCGCGAACGATGTCTATGCGAGGCACCTCGCGGAACAGTTGAAGAGGCCCGAGTACCTGAACCGTACGGTTCTGGTCGAGAACATGCCCGGAGGGTACGGGAGCATCGCGGCAAAACATGTGGCCGCGATGCCGTCCGATGGGTGCACGCTGTTCGTCGGGATCAACAGCACGTTCGCAGTTGGTCCGATGTTCGGTCTTGAGACGGTCGACTTTGTGAAGGACCTCACTCCGATCACGGCGTTCATTCAATCGATCCAAGTCTTCTCGGTGAACCCGAGTCTTGGCGTGAAGACGCTCGACCAGTTCCTCGAATATGTGAAAATGCACCCGAAGCTCGATATAGCGACGAGTGCCGGATCGGCACGTGTAGCCGGTGAGATGCTCGCGAAGGCGCTCGGTACGAATGGTTCGATAAAAACCGTTCCGTATCGTCTTGAACCAGAGGCGAT
>JBAYUL010000076.1:0-4458 GCA_041675105.1 Minisyncoccota bacterium | reverse complement strand
CGAACCGTCGCCCGTAAGTGGTATCGTCTCACCGAGATATTTAGGTACCCGTCGTACGATGAGATCCATGAGCGCTTTGACGGACGCCGGGATCTCACGTGTGTAATCGCGGCCGGTGCCCTCACCCCCCTCTGCTGAGACGCCATAGGCAAGCAGCCCCAGGTGACGCGCGATGAACAGGGCACGCGGCAGGTGGAAATCCTGCGTGACGATGGTCATGGAAGACGCTTGGAATACGTCGCGTGCCCGATACATGCTCGAATAGGTATCGAATCCTGCATGGTCGAGGAATATATCTCCCGCGGGAATGCCCGCATCGAGAAGGTACTTCCGCACCGGTGTCACCTCGTCATGTGTGAGAGCGCCGTTGTCCCCCGTCACGAGGATCTTCGACACCTTGCCCTTGAGGTAGAGTTCGACGGCGGTTTGCGCGCGGCGTGCGAGAACGGGCGATGGCTTTCCGTTCCGTACCGACGCACCCAGGACAACGGCGACGTCGGTCTTCGGAACATCGCTCGTCGATACATACATATACGGTGCCATGGCAGTGCGTACGCCGATAGGAACAGCGATACACGCAGCGATGAGCAACAGCATTAGGATGAGCACGGCCTGCGCATACAGATGGATCGTTCGCATAACGCTATTATGCATCCATCTGTGCCCGAATGACCATAGCAAAAAACGCCCCGTTGACGCGGGGCGTTTTTGTTCGCAGAAATTACTGCGTGACAGTGAATGTCTGCTGACCTGTCTGACCGGAGCCGTTGGTCACAGAGACCTGATAGGTTCCCGGAGTGACCTGCTGTGCGTACATAGCGCAGTAGTTGCCGGAAGTGATCACATCACACGGTGAGACGTACTGTGGGATAGTGAAGTAGATCGTCGTGCCGTTGTAGGAAGGAAGATGTTGCGTGCCCCCGATACCAAAGTGCACCGTGTTGTCATACGTGGTGAAACCATTGCCGTTGAGAGTGATCTGCGTACCCGGCCGACCCGATGTCGGAGACAGGTAGCTGAGCGAGACCTGCGTAGAACCGCTGCCCGAGACGGTAACGGTCGCGGTTGCCACATTTTGCTGGCCATAGATATTCGCGACCGTGAAGGTGACGGTATAGGTGCCCGGTTGCGCGTATGAGTGAGTGAATGTGAGCGTCTGCTGCCCTTGGATGGAGGTCGTCTGCGGACCCATAGCGCCGTAGTTGTTCTCGTCGCCCCATCGCACGGTCGTGGTGAGATACGTGTTGTTGAAGTTATTGACTTGAAGGGTCCATGTGCCGCTGACATTCACACCGAGCGATGTCGGGCCAGTGACGCCGACGATCGACGGAGAATTGGTCGAACCGAGCGAGGTGACCGTGTACGGGAGCGTATTGCTCGTGTAACCCGCCGCGTTCGTGACAGAGACGTTGTAGGTGCCGAGACCCACTGTTGCAGTGCCATATCCGGTGAGCTGCGTCGGCACGATGAATGATACCGAGCGGCCATCGGCCGAACCAAGATTCGTGATGATGCCTTGCCCGAAATGCACCGTATTGCCGCTTGTGCTAAAGCCGGAACCAAAGACGGTCACCGACGAACTGACTGCGCCGGACGTCGGACTGAGATACGTGATGGTCGGCATGCCATTCGTGCAATTGGTGTTGTAACCGTACGAACAGCCGCACGAGCCGCTGTAAGGATACGTACAGGTATTCGATCCGGGAATGACAGTAAGTGCGAGCGAGTTGCTCGTTCCGCGCGTATTCGCGACATAGACAAGCTGTGAGCCCGAGAGGTACGCAGGCACCGTGAACGTCAGCGATGTGCCACTGAACGATGCGATGTTCGAGATCGGCATGGAGCCGATGTATACCGTGTTATTGGAGTAGTCGAATCCTGTACCGGTGATGGTCACGGCAGATCCAGCGATCGCCGAAGACGCCGAGAGCGCTGTTAGGGTGACAGCGTTATAGCCGGGATGCACGTTGAACGGCGGATAGGTCGGATACACCGGGTTGACCGGCGTCGATGGGTACAGATACGGATTATTGTTGTAGTTGTAGTTGTAGTTGTAATTCGTATTCACATTGGAGGGCGCACCGCAGTTCGCGATCGCAGCACGAGTCGACGCGTCAGCGGCACCCGACACAGCGAGTCCGTGCGACTGTTGGAAATTGCGCACGGCGGCCTGCGTCGCGACCCCGAAATACCCTGTGACCATCCATGAACCGGAGCCCTGATAGTTCTGATTGAGAAGGAAGCGCTGGAGCGATGTTACGTCGCTTCCGCGAGAACCCACGGCAAGATCACGCGTGAGCGTGACGCAGGAGCTGCCCGTCGTCGGATAATATGAATAGACCTGCGCTGACGCGACACCGGCCGAAAGAGCCGAAAGGAGAACGACCGCGGAAACGATGAATTGCTTCATAAATGGCTTATTATGGGCTTTTAAGACTTGACCTAGACCGTTTGGTCTGGGCTAATATCTCATTTATGCACTTTCCGTCGCCATAATGCAAGCCCGATCAAAAAGCCCGCTCAAAGCGGGCTTTTTGGAGAAAATTGTGTTTAGTCGACAAAGGTGAGCGCTTTTCCACCCTTCCCGGCGCGGCCAGTGCGACCAATGCGGTGCACATAGTCCTCGTAAGTGGTCGGAATGTCGTAATTGATGACATGCGACACGTCGGAGACGTCGATGCCGCGCGCGGCGACGTCGGTCGCGACGAGTACCTGGATGCGATTCGTCTTGAATCCCGCAAGTGCGCGTTCGCGCTTCCCCTGTGTCTTGTTGCCGTGAATAGATTCGCTCTTGAAACCGCGATCGGCGAGGATCTTCGAAAGTTTCTCGACGCCGTGTTTGGTGCGGCCGAAGACAAGGACCTTCGAGAACTCCGGCTGCGAGAGGAGCTCCTGGAGCACGTCGACTTTGTTCTTACCGCCGATGCGCACGATGTCCTGGTCGACGCTTTTTGCCGTGTCGCCGGTCTTCACCGAGATGCGGACGGGATTATTGAGGAAGCTGCCGATGAGCATTTCGATCTCGCGCGAGAGCGTCGCCGAGAAGAAGAGCGTGTGTCGTTCCGGTTGCATGTAACCGAGGATGAATTTCATGTCGTCGATGAAACCCATGTCGAGCATGCGGTCGGCCTCGTCGAGCACGACCGTGGCGAATTTCGAGAGGTCGAGCACGCGACGATCCATGATGTCCTTGAGTCGTCCCGGTGTGCCGATGACGAAGTTCGGATTGCGACGAAGCGTCGCGATCTGCGGATTGATGTTGGCGCCGCCGACACACGTGACCGCACCGATGCGCATGTGCGAGGCAAAGCCCCAGAACTCTTCCTCGATCTGCTGTGCGAGTTCGCGCGTCGGTACCATGATGAGGATGCGCTGCGAACGGTCGTTGAGCACTTTGTTGATGAGCGGGATGAGGAACGCGGCGGTCTTACCGGTGCCGGTGTTGGCGATACCGACGACGTCTTCCCCACGGAGCACGTGCGGAATGGCGCGATCCTGAATAGGGGTCGGCGTGGTGTATCCCTTGGCGATGATGTTGTTCTTAAGACTTTCCGCGACCGGGAAATCCGAGAACGCGTGCTCGGGGACGAACACGTCTTGCGACTCGGTAATGACGGCTTTGTTCACGAAGCGCGATACGTCGATATACTGTCCGCGCTGTGCGGGACGACGAGAACGGCTCTGTGACGGATACCGTCCACGGCTTGAATTGCCGTATGAGGACCTTCCCGTCGAGCGGGTCGGACCGAATTTGCGATGATACATATAAGTAAGCTGGCGCTGCATATAGCAGCTCTAGAAGTAATCCAGCGGTCCCGAGACTGTTCATCCCTTATTTCGACTTGGGACGGTCTCGAGACAATGGCTCAAGACAAAAACATATGGAGAACGTTGGTAAATGCAGTGTATCACAGGCCTCACCACCTGTCAATGAGCCATGATCCCGGAGCCGAATTCCTCCTCCATTTCGACGCCCACCTCTTCGGAGGCCGGACGGTTCGAGGAGCGAAGCGGTATTTCAGGCAGGAACCATACCACCGCGAAGGCGACCGCCATCAGCAGGAACCCCACGAAAAACACCTGATCCACGGACTGAGAGAACGCGAGTTTTACCGTAGCGAGGAAGGTATCGAAGGCAAGCATGAGCTGCTCCACTGCGGGGCTGTGCGCAAGACCGGCGCGTATTTGATCCTGCACTGCAGGATTCAGGACGCCCTGTATGGTGTCGTTGTTGATGTTGCCTATCGCGCTGTTCGGATCGATGCTTTTCATCGCAACGACGAACGGATCCGAGCCGATATTCGAAAGGTGCTTGGTGAGCTGTGCATTCATGACACCTCCGAGAATAGCGGTGCCCACGGTACCGCCGACATTGCGGGCAAGCTGCACGCTCGCTGTCACTTCGCCAAGCCGTTCGCGTGAGAATGCGCTCTGTACCGCAATATTGAATACCGGCAT
>JBAYUL010000075.1:0-4935 GCA_041675105.1 Minisyncoccota bacterium | reverse complement strand
GAAGTTGCGCGATAAGCTGTGCAAGGATAATGGCGCGCTGTTCGTCGGTCATTGTCGTTGTACCGACCTTGAAGGCCGCACGTGTGATCGGACCGAAGTAGCCGACCGCAGGCGTGATCCCATGAGCACGCTGGTATGCGGCGAGTGCGGTTCTCGTTTGGCTACCGAAGTAGCCGTAAGAGGCGACCCCGCTCGTGAGCGCCGGGATCGAGAAGCCCTGACTCAGGAGATACTTCTGGAGCTCGGTCACGTCCGTTCCTCTCGAACCGATAGTGAGATCGAACGTGAAGTTGTACGTCGCGACGCCCAAGACCTGACCGCCCGATGTGACGGTTCCACCCGTGCTCCCCACAGGTGTGGACGCCGGGACATTCGCGGTCGGAGCTGACCCGCCGTTGTTCGGAAGAGCTACCGCAATTCCGCCGCCTCCCCCACCTCCTCCACCACCGCCACCACCACCGCCACCGCCGGTTCCGTTGTTGACGTTACCCTGTATCGCGACCTGCGTGTAGACCGTGAAGGCAGTGAAGTGCGTCGTCCAAACCGCGAGGTCTGCGCCGCTGTTCACGTCGATCTTACAATCGTTCACACTGCCCGGGAGACCCCCCGCTGAATCAGATGTGCATACCGTGTCTATGGGGTGGAAAGTGCCTGAACCGACTGCCCAACCAATGTTCTTGCCACCCTGTCCTTCGAAGGATAGGCGTACGGGCTGACTGAATTGCAAACTCATACCAGGGTCGCCCACTTCGATCGTGATGATAGGAGTGGTGGTTTGGCCTGAGACGCTCGGAGTCGAAGAGGCAATGACCGTCGGCGGATTCAGCGTTCCGTCCCATGACGTGTTGCCGATGATGGTCGTACCACTCGGTATATCCATGGTCACCGTTCCTGCGGTCGTCGTTGACGTATCGCTGATATCGGTTTCCGTCGTGGTTCTCGCGTCAGTGCCGTTCGTCGTTACGTCGTACTGGAGCTCCGTCATACCGGAAGTCGTATACCACGGGCTATATGCCACATCGCCGGAAATCATCGTTGCGAGGGTCGACGATGCCGCGGTGCCAAACCAGTTCTTCGTCGCGTCGAGCGCGCCAGTCACCGTGTTGTTGATGACATAGCGAGTGGTGCCGCTCATGCTGTTATCGTGGATCTGTATATCGTTCGTTGAAAGATCCCACCCGCTACCAGTGCGCGTGTTGACCGCATCATACGCGTTCGTAATTGTGTTTCCGCTTACTGTGACGTGCTGAATGTCCTGACTAAGCTGTATGGCATACGTGTAATACGAGCCGCTTGTACCGCAATTAGTAAAGGTGTTCCCAGAGATCGTCACGTTCTGCGATGCGACGAGGCCGAACTGGCTTCCATACAGTTGGAAACAGGCGGCGTCGCCGTTCCCGTCAAACGTGTTGTTCGAGACAGTTGAATCGTGCAGGACGATCTGCAGTTCGATGTCACCCACGTCACCTCGATTGAACGCGTTACCGCTTACCGTACCATTCATGATGTTAGAGCCGATATTGTTGCTTCCCCAGACATGATTATTCTTGAATTCGAATCCGTCGATCACTCCCGTACCGCTGGGCCCAATTTGTATTGCGGTGCTGTTGCTGACAGGCTCGAGGAAGTAGTTGTCGTTGATCTTCAAGTTGTTCCAGGTGCCGTCACCCGCCTGGATGTCGCGGTCGTAGCCGCCAATCTCGTTGTGAAGGATGCTCACATCGTTACCGTCGCTCTCGAGCGTGATGGCACGCACACCGGTCCCGATGACGTTATAGGAGATGGTGAGTCCACCGATATCTGCCGCCTGGGCGCCCACGTTGTGGATCGGAAATCCGGTGGCGCCACTCGATATCGTGAACCCGTTGATGACGATATCGGTCGCTGACGGCTTGATCGTGTCACCTGTTCCTCCATTGATGATGGCTTCGGCGACGCGTGTCCCCGTATTTGGATCTATGTTGGCGTTCGGTCCGTTTAGCGTCAACGCCTTTGATATCGTGAGGTTCTCATTGTAGGTTCCCGCTGAGACGGTAATCGTGTCGCCGGGGCTCGCAGCGTCGATCGCATCCTGGATCGTGTCATATCCGTCGCCGGTCGTTGAGTTCGCGACCTTCTTCGCCTCGAATTGGGTGAAGTGGCTCGCGCTGAATGTCAGCGTGCCGCCATTCGGCCCGCCAGCCGCATACGCGATGCTCGTCAACGCCGGATAGTCAGGAGAGCTTGTCGCAATGACCGCGCCTGTATCGTCCTTAACGACGACGATCGGCTCTGTCGTGAATCCGAGCGCATCGAGCCCGTAGATCGAGATCTCTGCTCCCGCGCTCTTGAGCTCAAAGGCAGTCCGGGCGTCAAAGTTCATCGAGCCTGCTGCGGCGCTCATATATGTGCCAAGGTTTTGCAGGAACAGCGCGGTAGAGGATGCTGTGAGGTTGAGAGTGGAGTTGAATGTGACACGGCCCATGCCGGTCTTCTCAAAATAGAGCCCTGTTGCTGCCGAAGAATCCGGAACGCCCGCGGTCCCCCAGTTTGTGGTGACTCCTACACCGTTAATACCGGAGATTATGCTCGAAATGGTCGGCGGTCCATTGAACCACCCCATGGTCGGCGTCTGATCGGTGAGCCATCCGGAGCTGTATGCGGCAGACGTGTCTGTTGCCGGGGCAACGACATCGACGCCGGGACCTGCGGACCCCGCATAGGTGACGCTCTGCACTGCACTGCCCGCTCCGTCAAAAAGCGTGATCGTGCTCGCTGTGTCATCCAGCCATCCCGACGCCTGTTCGAACACAACGATCCCGTTGGCCGGTATCGTGCCGAGTGAGGAAAGCGCGAGCGGCGCTCCTGCTCCCGCTTGTATCGTCCACCCTGATCCTTCGGTCAGATCTATATCTGATCCTGTCGTATTCAATAATTCTACCCATTCGTTGCCGCTGGTCGGACTCGAAACGAATTCGTTGACGATCACATCCGGCGTCACTATTGCGGACGCCTGAGAGGCGGCACCGAAGAGCACGAGTGCGGTGATTACCGATGAGTAAAAAAGACCTTTTCGAGAGACACTTGAAAGAAGATCCATATATATAAGGCTAGCCAATAAATTAATACGAATAAGAGTACGCGTACTTTTCCATGAAGAACTATCTCAAATCGAAGATGACGCCATCATGAAGGGTTCAGTGAACGGATCACGAAGAACCCAACGATGGCCAGAATGGGCGATTTTGGAGGGTATAATCACAGCATGAGATCGTTCGCCGCACTCCTCTGCGCTACCGCCTTTCTGCCCCTCGCCACTTACGCGGCCACAGGAGAACTGGCCGCGGGTTTTGCCCCCGGCTCACTGTGGCTTTCGAGAACAACGGCGGTCGCAGGCGACACGGTGAAGCTCTACACTGTCGTCTACAACAGCAGCGAGAGCCCGATCGTGGGTACTGTGGAGTTCAAAGCGGATACCTCGATGCTGAGGGATGTCGGCGTGCAGCTTGCGTCCGGTGAGACAAAAATAGTATCCGCAGACTGGACGGCGCTCGCCGGTTCGCATTCGTTTTCCGCACAATTCGCAAGCGCCTCAAGCACCGTCGAACATACCGCAACGAATTCCGTATCAATAACGGTAAGCCCTGCACCGCTGAGCGCCATCGACTCCGTTTCCCTTTCGGCAACGCAGATCCTCGCGTCGAGCTCGCCTGCGGTACAAAACGCGGTGAGCGCGGTCACCGGCACGGCGGAATCATGGCGGGCGAGCGGGACCCGCTTTTTGCAGGACGCGCTCTACGATGCGACAACTTCACCCGTTGCCGCTCAAAAAAAGCAGGTATTGGGCGCTGAAACATTCCGCGTGCCTCCGGCTCCGGAGGGCAGCTCCTGGTTCTCGAAGCTGAAGTATGCGGTCCTGTCGATACTGCTTATTATATTCCGCTCAGCCTACCTGTTCTATCCTTTCTTCGCCTTTCTGTTCCTCTTTTTGCTCTACATCGCCCGGCGCATGCTCGGCGGAGACCGCAGGTAAGCCCTGCAGCCTTCGGACCGCGACAATGAAAGCCGCGTCGCGCAAAGATACGGACTCCTTCTGGGATGTCTCATGCACCGCACGAGCCGCGGCACGCATCTTCTCTTCTAGTTGCCTGAATACGTCTTCTTTCGTCCACCGTTCATCGTGCATATTCTGGTACCACTCGAAATACGAGACCGCGACGCCACCGGAATTCGCAAGAATGTCCGGAATGACGGTGATCTTTTTTGCTTTCAATATTCCCTCGGCTTCCGGCGTCGTCGGGCCATTGGCGAGCTCGAGCACGATGCCTGCACGGATCGTGTGTGCATTCTCGCGCGTGATCGAGTTCTCGAGCGCCGCGGGCACCGCGATGTCGACATCAAGCGACAAAATATCCTCGTGCGGGACGGCACGTGAGCCGGGCAAATTCGCGAGCGAGCCGTTCTCCTTTTTGTGCGCTTCGACCGCTTTGAGATCGGTGAACCCTTTTTCGTTCAAGATACCGCTGCGCGAATCAGCGAGCGCAACGATGCGGTAGCCTTTTTCGAGCAGATACTCCGCCAGGTACATACCGACGTTGCCGAAGCCTTGTATCGCGACGGTCTTTCCCTCTCCGCTCTCCCCCTGCAGTCTCAATATCTCATCGAGCGCGAAGCTGCCGCCGAGACCCGTCGCTTCCGTGCGGCCTTCCGAGCCGCCGGCTCCGAGCGGCTTGCCGGTGACGACCCCCGGTGCGATCGTGTGCGTCGTCTTTTCATATTCGTCACGCATCCATGCCATGATCCTGCCGTTGGTATTCACGTCGGGCGCGGGCACGTCGAGCGTGGGACCTATGACGGGCGCGAGCTTTCGCGTGAATTCCCGCGTGAGGCGTTCGAGCTCTGCTTCCGACAGCTCTTTGGGATCGACGGCGATACCACCCTTGCCGCCGCCGAATG
>JBAYUL010000074.1:0-5027 GCA_041675105.1 Minisyncoccota bacterium | reverse complement strand
CACACCATCATTCGTAGCAGCAGCAACTTCGTCTCCATTCACTGCGGGGTGTACCGCCTTTGAATGAGATGTGGCTGTGCTATGCACAGCGATCTCCCTTTTCATTGGATCGGGAGCGATCACTGCGCCGCCCAGACATCGTTCGCCGTCATAAAACACTACCGACTGACCCGCGGATGCAATGTGCGGTGTCTCGAACGTGATACGCGGGTGACCATCTTCGAGACTCATCCGCGCAGGCACCGGCGACTCGCGATATCGGGCCTGCACGCTCACATTCGTCGGCAGCGCGGGAGCCTCGCCGATCCAGTGCACGTCCCGTAACTGACGATCGCGCTTGCCGGCGTGAGAACGATCCGCAGAGACAGTGATGCGGTTGGCGTGCGTATCCACTTTCGTCACGTAGCGAGGAGGGCCCTGTACGGTCAACGTGAACCCGTGGCGTTGTCCTACCGTATAGAGCGCCGCACCGTCGTGCGATCCGATAAGAACGCCCGTCTCGTCGACTACGTCCCCCGGTTCGACCGGTATGAAGCGCTTTAAAAAGTCTCGCATCGAAACATCACCGACAAAGCACAGGCCCTGGCTGTCGGCCTTGTGAGCGACCGGGAGAGCGAGTCGTTTGGCATGCGCACGAACGTGGTCCTTTTTCATTCCTCCTACGGGGAAGAGTATCCGCATGAGGTCGCGACCATCGAGCTGATACAAGAAGTACGATTGGTCCTTGCTCTCATCGATACCGCGCAACAGCTCTGCCTTTCCGTCGCCTTTTTTGATCCGTGCATAATGTCCGGTCGCAACAGCGTCGGCTCCTTCCGCACGGGCCCACGCCGCGAATGCGCCAAACTTGATCGTGCGGTTGCACGCAATGTCGGGGTTCGGCGTCTCGCCCGCGGCGTACGCGGCGATCATCTCTCCCACGACCTCTTTTTTGTATTCGGCGGAAAGATCGATCTCGCGGAACGGTATCCCAAGCGTGACACATACGCGCATCGCATCAAGCCGGTCCTGTGCCCACGTGCACTCGATAAATTCCGGTTGCCAGATCTTGATGAACGCACCGACCACGGTGTATCCCTGTTCTTTGAGCAGCGCTGCCGACACTGCGCTGTCGACGCCACCCGAGAGACCCACAAAGACCGTGTTCGCCATCGCGCTACTATACCAAAATTCAAGCGCGTCCCGAGGGCGCGCCTCTTTCCTTCAATCCAGCATGGATAGCCTAGAAATATCGCGCCTTGTTCGCAAGCTGACATGAATAGGTCTTACAGAAATGGGTCACACCGTTCCTATCAGCAAGGAAATACAGATAATCGCTCTTGACCGGGTCCACAGCCGCGCGAAGCGAGTCCATCGACGGGCTTCCGATCGCCGTCGGCGGAAGACCTTTGTTCACGTACGTGTTGTATGGAGAATCCGACATGAGGTCCTTCATCGTCAGCTGGAAGGTTCCCTTGCCGATCGTGTACAGAAAGGTCACATCTACCTGCAATGCCATACCTTTTTTGATCCTGTTCCAAAGTACGCCCGATATCTTGCGCCGATCCTCGCTGTTCCGTGCCTCCCGCTCGATGATAGAAGCCATGATGACGACGTCGGAGAGCGGCTTTCCGAACGATTGCACGAGCGGATCTATCTCGGCTATGCGCGTATCAAAATTCTGTCGCATCGTCTGAATGACAGTGTCTTCCGTGGCGTTGGGCAGAAAAAAGTACGTGTCAGGAAACAGGTATCCCTCCATTGGCTGCGCCTGCGCGAGGAAATTTGCCGCGTCAAATCGTTCCAGTCTGCTCGAGTAGATGACCGCCATACGCTTCGTCGTAGCGCCTTCCGGTATGAGTATGCGGAAAGGTTCAAGACCGAACGCACCGATCGACATCGCACGCGCGATGCTGAAGACATCACGCGGCTCCTTGAAGAGGTAGTCACCCGCACGGACCGTGCGTTCGTGCCCCAAGATCATGATGAGAGCGCGGAACGCGAACGCCGAGCGGATAACACCGTCTCGCTGAAGCGCTGTGGCGACCTGTGTGAGATTGTCGCCGCTCGGCACGCTCACGAGTTCCCCTATCGGGAAGTTCTCGGGCGGCTGTATGGCGGTAAGGTACCCGCCGGTGAGAAGCGCTCCCACGACAAGCGACACGATGATCGTGCGTCGGTTCGTATGCTCCTGCCAGCGAAGGGACCACTTTGCTTGGATCCTTTCCGACAACGCAAAGGCGCGCTCCAGCCATGTACCGAGCGGCTCCATACTATTTAGGCAGATTCGACGGCGGCTCCGCCTTCGTCGCAGGAATTCGCTGCATACCCGCGGCCTTCACCGTACGCGATGGCGGATGCCACAATGTCGCAAGTGTTTCGTTTGTGAGGACATTGGTCGGTATGATCCACGGACTATGGAAGAAAAGCCGGCGTCGGTAGGCGTCGAGCGCTCTGCGCAGCTGATTGTTCCAGCGAAGGTCGGCAATGTCCTGCCACGGGTAATCGAAATCGCAGCTCCAGCGTCGCGGGCGCAACTGGGAAGCATATTGTGGGTTTCCCATCGGCTTCCACAGCCAGCGCATACCTGTATAGGTAGGTCCGTGCAAATGACCTTTTGTAATGTAAATGCCACGACCGCCGAATTCGAACGGATATTTGCCGAGATGACGTTCCATCGCTTCCATCTGGCGCTGGTGCTTCCACGTCGGGCGAGGCTGCGGCTGTCGTTTTTCGTCAGCAAGACCGAGCTCATCGACGACGTCTTTATTCAGAACAGCCGCCTTGGTGCGGATCTTCTCTACTTGATGCTCTACGGCGTGCATCCATTCATGGTCCTCATCCTGCGTCGCGAGCACTCCCTTTTTCCCGCACTTTCGGATCACAAGCTGGATCCATATCTGTTCGTCGGGCTGAATATTACTGATGAATTCCAGCACGGTCGCGAGCGGATCGATCTTGTACTCCTCTTTCGGGTCCTTATCCAGCTCGTAGTCAATGTACGAGCGCGGTTGGTACGCGTTGATGTCCATTGATTTGGGAGAGATCCCTGCCTGGTATGTTTCCAATCGCCACTCAGTCGCGAATGCGTTGTGTGTTTTTGGATTGAATTGGAACTTGCTCGCATAATCCTCTACCTCGTAGAGCTCGACCTCCGGATACTGCCCGTAGATCGCGCTCTCCACCTCGCTCTTGTAATTCTTCCAGCACCACACATAGAAGTGAAGCTCGCCTCCGAAGCTCGCGATCTCGAATGAGAAGAACGGACGGACCTGGCCCTTCCATCCGCGGTGTATGAACGTGGTCTCGCCCGTGGATATCGAGAATAAACTGAACGCGATCTCCATCGCACGCGGGGACTTCTCAATATCCCGCGGCACCTTCATCTCTAGGAGTATGGGATGTCTGCCTGAAAGATACAGTGACTGGATGTACCATATCCATGCCTTCCAAAATCCGATGAAGAAAGCGATCGGCACCCAAATCGGGGCAGTTCCCACAAGCCACATGAGCGTGAAGACAGGAATATTCGGTACGAAATCGGCGAGCAGCAGGAACAACGCGGCGAAAAGTGTGATGAGGTAGAGCGCTCGCGATATTCCCCACCCGCCGACCCACTCCACTTGTTCATTGAAATTAAAAAGAAACTCAACGAAGAACCATCGCACATACACTACGACAGCATTTTCGGTCTCACCATGTGAGGACATGGCGCTATTCTAACACGCGCCCTCTCGTGGGCAGCGGGCAGGTGCATTATGAAGCGATGTTGTAGCGCCCGTCGGCGGAGCGGGTAAACATCGGGTTCTGAAGATTGACGGAGATGGTCGCGTCTTTCACGTATCGTTCGCGCTTCACGCGATCCACGATCTCGTCGCGGGTCAACGCGCCTTCACGTTCGAGAATACCCTTGATCACATCGCGAACAACGCCCGGTTCGTAACCCCATTCCTTGAGTGCATAGAGGCCCCGTCCGACAAGAACGAAACGGCTGTCTTTTATGAGTTCATTGTGTGTCGTGGCGGGATGCGTCTCGCGGGCGAAGAGCGTCTCGATCCCTTTGGCTACCTCGGTGAAGTGCATCGGGGACCCGTGGCGCTTGAGCGTGAGGAAGGCAAAGTCGCGCGTGTTCTTGATGCGCACATGCGGGCTCTCCATGCGACCCCACTCGCCGAGCGGGTTCTTGCCGATGCGCTTCGAAATAAGGAGCCAGCGCGTCATCACTTCGTTCGGGCGGTTCTTTACGCCTTCCTGTTTGAGATGCTTCGCAAAAAGCTGAAGAAATTCCTCTTCAGGGGTGAGACGATTCGTTTCGAGTGATTCATACAGGGATGTGAGCGCGTTCTCCACTTGCTCAGCGAGCTGTTCGTCGGTGTGCCAGCGTGTTTTGAAATCCGCCGATTCGCGACGATCATCGAAATGATGCCCCACCGTGAGGAGGAAGATCAAATGATTGTGATCCGCTTCGTTTTTGGCGACCTCATTCAGGATGGTCTCTTCGGCAAGCACACCTCCCAGAAGGCTGACAGCGCGCTTCAGATCTTCGAGCGTGGGTGCGTGGATCGTGTAGGTCTCGGAGTCACGCACCGTCGCGATACCATGGTTTTCTATCTGGCGGATGCGTTCGCGCGTGATGCCGTATTCCTGACCGATAGCGTCGAGTGTGCGCTGCTCACCCTTCGGTGAGAGGCCGAAACGGTCAACAAGTACGCGACGAGAGCGGTCGGGCAATTCCGACAAAAGTTCTTTCGTTATTGATTTGGGGGAAAATGAAAGCATGGTAAATGGGGCCGGATTTGACTATTTCAATAGCTGTGGCTTTGTTGTATCAAATATACGGCCGGGCGTCAAGGGCAGCCATCCTGGGTATAACTGTCCCCCTCTTTTCCCCAGGTATCCCCCTGTTTCGCGCCTCGCCGAGATGACCTGCCCAAAAGTGACCGTGATACGATGCCCTCCATGGCAGCACAGAACCCTCGGTTACCACCCCAAGATGTTGAGATGGAGCGCGCGCTCCTTGGAGCCCTCTTGCTCAATCAAAACGCCAT
>JBAYUL010000073.1:0-5034 GCA_041675105.1 Minisyncoccota bacterium | reverse complement strand
TACCGATGAAGACTCCGGCGAGAAACACCAATGCTCCACCGAAAACGACCTGCGCGATCGACGACCAGAATCCGAGTTTGAAATAGTGATACCGGATATAACTGATGGAGACGAGCTCAATACCGACGACCGCGTACGCTAAGTAGAGCGCGATCGAAAGATTCGGAATGAGGAAGGGGAGCGTATGGAAGATGCCCCCAAAAAAGGTCGCGGCGCCGACTATAGAGCCTCGGATGGCCGGATGTCCTCGTCCGGTGTGTTCGCCGGTATCGGAGAGCCCTTCCGCAAATGCCATGGATATACCGGCTCCGATAGCGGCTGCGGTGCCCACGAGGAATGCGATATGGGTATTATGACTCGCAAATGCGGCGGCAAACAACGGCGCGAGCGTTGAGATCGAACCGTCTATGAGCCCCACGAGGGCCGGCTGGACCACCTTGAGAAGGAAGGAGCGATCGACGTCCTCTATGTGCATTGCCTTTTCGATCTCGTTCAACGGTGTGTTCATGACGAAGAGTATAACAGAATGCAGTTGTCAGACGACAGCTGAAAGTGGTATCATGGCTTCTATGAAAAAGGGCGTACTCATCTTCTGGGCGGTCATCGTGCTCGTGATAGTGGGCCTTTTTGTCGCGACCACCTTCAGTGCACAGCGTCCGGGCAAACTTGATGCATTTGCGCAGTGCTTGAAAGATAAGGGGGCCGTCTTTTACGGCGCGTTTTGGTGCCCGCATTGCCAGGCAACGAAACGGCTCTTCGGCACGTCGGCGCGGCTTCTGCCGTATGTCGAGTGTTCGACCCCCGACGGCAAAGGTCAGACACAGGTCTGCAAAGATAAGGGGATCCAAAACTATCCGACATGGACGTTCCCGAATAGCGCAACATTGAGCGGCGAACGCACGCTCCAGGAACTCTCTGACGCGACGAGCTGCCCGCTTCCGCAATAAGAGCGTATGTTCGACGTCGCTTTGATCGATCAGTATCTGGGACTCGCAAGTGTCGCGATGCAGGTCCTTGGGGTGGGATTTCTCGCGCTCTACTTCTTGCGTTCGAAGTTCGCTGACCTCGGCGACATTTCTTCGCTGCTCGAGAAATGGGGAATGTGGCTCGCATTTCTCTTGACACTCGGGAGCGCGGCAATGACGCTTTTCTATTCCGAGATACTGGGATTCGCCCCGTGCGGCCTGTGCTGGCTTCAACGGGTGTTCCTCTATCCGCAAGTATTCCTCTTTGCGGTAGCGCTCTGGAAGCAGGATCGACGCGTCGCCGATTACAGCATTGTGCTTTCGACCGTGGGCGTGATAGTCGCGCTCTATCAACACTACTTACAGATGGGTGGTACCGATGTCATTCCATGCCCGGCGACGGGGGTCACGGGAGGAGGCATTACCGCGGACTGTGCCCAGCGATTCTTCTTTGAATTCGGATACATCACGTTCCCGCTCATGTCGGCGGTGCTGTTCGCGTTCCTTATTGTGCTTATGCTCTTCGTGCGTTCCCGCCGGACGACGCTCTAGAAAACCGGTTCACGGTCTCCTTTCGAGAAGAATCGCCCTTCGAGTGATACGCGGTCATAGCCGTGAATGAAAAGAGCTATCGGTATGCCGATCAAGATAAGATGTGGCCAGACAGATTCACCAAAGTAGAGAAGCGAGAGCATAAGCCAGAATTCCAGAAAAAGCGATGTGAATCTGATCTCGACACCGAGCATGAAGAATAGTGCTATTACGATCTCGATGATGGCAGCGCCGAGCACGAGGAAGTGCGGTTCGAATCCGAGATAGTGTGCTATGCCGAACGTATGGCCGGCAAGCGGCACGGTGGCCACTTGGAGCGCAAGGTTATTGTGCAGGATCTTCGCGTACAGTGAGGCAAAGAGAAGCGAAAACCCGAAACATACGCGAAGGATCGCGAAACTGTAAGGGGCGAGCGCGTTCAGTATCCGGTCGAGTGTACTCTTGCTGAACCGATAGCCATGATGAGCGCCAATGAGCAGAACGATGAACTCTCCGACGTAATTCGTGTAGGTAAGCATATACGAACCGTGGAAATAGAACGTCACCGCATAGAGCAGGAGCGCTATAGCCGCAGACCAGCGGGTCAACACATTGAAGATCATCGAAAATCCGAGCGCGACGAGCACAATAGTGATGAGCGGAGTGAAGGCGCCGAAGGTGCTGCGAAGAGGCAGTTCAGGTCCAAAGCTCGCCTGATAATACGCACCCGCAAGCAGTGCTATTCCCACGGTGACGCGCGCAACAGCAGGTGCTCGACGTTTCATTCGAGCGAGGAAGGGACCCATAGTGCGCTCAACGGGGTGCAATATTGATATGAAAAAAACAATGAAAACGGCCAGCAGTCCGATGAACGCCCAGAATGCGAACTGGTGCATATTTTGAAGGGCTACCGCGATCATGTCGAAGGGAGGCTCGGTCGTGTCAACCGCGATCTGGTTCGCAGCCAGGACATAGACTTCGTGCGCCGAAGCGACCCCGGGGAGGGCTAGGGTAGCGAATACGAGCGCACTCCGGGAAGCGAGTGTTCTATACATGCTTGATCATGCTTCGGCGGATATCCTCGATCGTGCCGCCGACTTTTTTGTATGGGTTCAGAACATTGAGTGGGTCGAATATTTGTTTCACTTCGCGGAAAAGGCCAACCATCGGCTCCCCGTACATGATCGGTAAATACGGGGTGCGGATGATGCCGTCATTGTGCTCGCCGGTGATAGAGCCTTTGTACTTCGCCACGAGCTCGAAGACCTTGGGCATAAGGTCGATGATCTCCGCGCGAGCCGCCGGGTCGGCCATGTTCTCCAGAGGAATGATGTGAAAATTGCCGTCGCCGATGTGGCCCGCGATCGTATAAATGAACCGATGGCCCTCGAGCAGTGCGTGCAGCTCCGGCAGGAAAGTGGGGTAATCATCGGGATGCACCACGATGTCGTCGATGAACGGGGCCGCGTAAAGGCCTTTGAGATTCTTGCGGAGCAAGGAGAAACTTTCTCGTCGGATGGTCCAATATTTGGCAACCTGTGCGCCGGCGTGCGCAAGCTTGGTGCGGACCGCGAGTCCGTCGAGAAGCCCGCGCGCCTCGCGCGCCTTTTCAAGCGCTTCGTCGTCACTATCCTCGGCGAACTCCGCCATGAGCACGAGCTTTGGAATACCGCCGGTCAGCGCGAGCCACATTTCCGGAATGAAAGCGAATCCCAGTGCGAGCATTTTCATGACGCCGAGGTGTCCGACGATCTGTGGAATGAACTTCACCGCCAGCGAAAAGGTCTGGTCGTCGTACGACTCGAATGATTCAGGTCCGCATTTCAGCACGCGGTGAACGACTTCCGGCAGGATGTTCGTATCAGAAAGGAACACCACGAGCATGGCGCGGTGCTCCTTCGTCTTTACAAGTCCGAGTTTCGCCTTGGTGACGACGGCGAGCGTTCCCTGAGAGCCCGTCACGAGCTGGGTAAGATCAAACACACCTCGCTTCCGGTCCATGACGTTCCAGAGCGTGTAACCGGCCGAGTTCTTTGTGACATTCGGCCGCGCCGCTTCGATCTGCGCCTCATGCGCATCGATAAGGCGGTGTACCTTGCGGTAGATCTCGGCCTCGAATGTCTGCTCGTTCTCTTTGATCGCGAGCTCATCGGAATTGAGAGGGCGAAGCGTGGCGAGGGAACCGTCGGAAAGAACCACGTCAAGTTCGCGGACATACGCAGCAGTTTTCCCGTATTTGAGAGTGAGTTCGCCCCCAGAATTATTCGAAACGATCCCGCCCATGGCGCACAGCTCGCGTGAAGCGGGATACGAGGGAAGTATCATGCCACTCTTGCGAAGTGTTTCTTTTTCGAAATCGCGGTAATACGCGCCGGGTTCGGTGATCGCATAATCACGTCCCACTTCAAGGATGCGATCCATGTACTTGGTGAACACGAGCGAAATGGAATCGGTCAGTGCACCGCCCGTCATGTCGGTGCCTGCGGAGCGCGCGGTCACGGAAATATCCTCGCCACGCTGTCGTGCCTCGTGTGCGTAGCGAACGACCTCGGCAACATCCGCTTCGTTCTTGGGGAATACGACAACTTCGGGTCGGCGCTCGAAAATGCTCGTGTCGCGGCTGTATTTTTCTCGCGTCGCGTCATCGTCGAGGACGTCGCCCTTAACGAAGCGCATGAGGCGGTCGCGCAATATCATACGAAAAGTATACCAGTCAAAACGAAAGGGCCGCCCGGATCGGCGGCCCACCTGTGGCACACATTCAGTCAGACCGATACGCCGATCTCCCGTGCCTTTCCGCGCAGGCTTCTCAGAATGCTCGTAGGAGCGGACCTGGTCTTGAGCTTGCTGAGCACGTGTTTGCTCAGCGCGCTGAATTGATTGGGACTGCGGTCGCGGAGGTTCTTATGCGAACCGCGGGTCAAAGCGCTGATCTTTTTGGCTAGCTCGGCCGTCGAGACCATCGAGAGCAAATCGTCTTCGAAGTCGGCAGACGAGATCTGGGCATCCGGAGCGCGGCCTTTGATCGAGAGCAGTGTGGATACAAAGGCGTCGCGTGCTTCACGCGCGCGGGTCGCCGGACTCTTAAATGCTTTGCGAGCACGTGGTTTGTGGGACAGTCCCATCGGATTCTCACTTTCCTGCACCTGAATTGGTGTCTCTTTATATTGTACATCTTCGTGCCTAATGTGTCAAATAGCGCTCAACGAAAGAACGCCACAGATGAGGTACGCGAGCGGATGCTTCGGGATAGTATGGCTCCAAGAAAGTAGGGCTCGTGTCAAAACGGAACTATTGAGTTTGAACTGTAGAGCAGACATGCGAAAATGAAGGCCTGTTCCAATTGGCCCGCACACACTCCTTCGGCGCGATATACTTGTGCGATGGGCAGCGCATTATTCGATCACCGTCACAAAAGAGACGCGCTCATCATTCTTGCGAGCCTAGTTGCGGCCATTTGGCTCAGCAAAATGGGGTTTTTCTCGGACTTTTTCCTAATTAGTGAGCAATCGGAAGTCGTCGGCATATTCATTGCGGG
>JBAYUL010000072.1:0-5093 GCA_041675105.1 Minisyncoccota bacterium | reverse complement strand
CTTTAAGTTGCGATTGTTTTATATCTTTCTCGCGATTTCCACCGCTATATATTCCGTTGTGGCGTAGCCAGTCGAGCCTTTGGTGAGTACTCCCCTCCCCTCGATCCTTTCTATGTGTATGAAAACCGATAAACTCGTTCGATCTGTAGTAGGTAATGTGGCGAAATTCTATTAAAGTCTTATGTTCCTCAAGTGTTAGCTTTTCCTTTGCAAGAAGCTTTTCAATTATCGGAGCATACAGATTTTCTCTAGACGCAATTAAGTCCTCAACTTCATTTGGATTAAAGTTGTCGTGCTCATAGAAATACTCTTTATACATGCTTCTGCCCGGAGTCTTTTGGTAAAGTTTTCCGTATCTTTTATCAAATAGATTAAATCTGTCGGAAGCAACGAATCTTTTGAGAATAAATCGCGGCACAAAATGTTGAACTCTCGTGATTTGTTTTTTATTCATCGATAAGATAAGAAGATTATCTTACGACTCACCCAGCCTTTCAAGAGACAGTTTAGTTGTGCTGATCCTTAATCTAGTTATTTCTTTGATACCAATAATGTCTCTGATTCGATCTATTACCTTGTCTATGTGTAGTTCTGCTTCTTGCTCATTCGAGGGTGTCTCGTGACCGAGAACCAGCCCAAAAGATCTATAGATCTTCTCGATAACTTGTCTCTTCCTTTCATCCATACCTTTGCCCTGAGTCATTTCGAGATAATGTTCTTTCGAGCCTATTTCTATTAGTACCTGCTCAAATGGTTTTAGCTGATTCTCAATTTCACTAGTTAACCAAGCGGCATGCTTTTGACGTATTCTCACCAAATCTCCTCCGATATTCATAGCATTTTTAGAAGCTCCGTCGCGAAAGAGTTCTTGCCTGCCTTCTTGAATGCGTTTTATGTACTCTTCACAGAAGAGTACATGTTTATCATACGCAACGGCTGCAAAGTGCGATGAAGTGGAAAGTATGAAATCTTGCTGTCTGTCTTGGAGAAAGAGATTTCTACGGTGCTGCTGGTCCTCTCTCCACAACTGATAAAGAGCATACACAAGAGCGGCGCCCCCTGGCAGGGATAATAGTCCCTTGAAAATCGTATCTACTGGGAGAAAGGCTGCGGCCAGGAAAGAAGCCGCCCAAACCGTGAAAAGAAGTAGGTACTTCTTAAATAGAGTAACCGGGACTTTCGCGATTGAGTACTTCTGTCTGGTCATATTTGAATTATATCGCTTTCGATGGTTCCGTTAAGCAACGCATCTTGAGTGCGATACCATGGCGCGAGGCGCTTTGCCGTCTGAGACTCGAGCTGGTCTAGACTCCTCGATCCATTGCTTCGTTCGCAAGCCGGTCCGCATCCTTATTGAAATCCCGATACACGTGCTCGAATGATACGGACTGAAACAGAGACACGAGCTCTCCAACCCTTCCAGCAAGCGGCTTGAGGCCTGGATGCTTAAGCTTCCATTCTCCTCTCATCTGCTTCACTACGAGCATGCTATCCATACGCGCCAAGACATGAGCGTTCTTGGTGTCCGGACCCAGATGCTCCGAGAGCTTCTCAAGTGCACGCAGGACTGCAGTATATTCAGCCACGTTGTTCGTTGTATGGCCGAGAAACTCAGACACCTCTATAACGGTCTCCGCGTCCTCGTTACGCACGATTGCGCCCGCCGCAGCAGGTCCTGGATTGCCGCGAGAACCCCCGTCGGCATAGAGCGTGAATTTCATGAGATGAGTATAGCAATACAAAAGAAAAAGCCGGGGACACGTGTCCTTCGGCCTTGAATCAATGAGCGATTACACCACCCTTATAAACCTTGAGACGAGAGTCCATGCGTCCGGTCGCCTCATATATCAAGAGCTTCCGTAATTGCTCAAACATGTTCAGTACGACGAGGTTCTTCTGCCGCTCAACGTCCGATGTTTCGAGTTCGCGGTTTTTGGACACCATGCACTCCTTCATCCTCGCAAGCTGTTCTAGCCGCGGATCGGTTCCGAGAGGAGCGTTCTTTACCGGGAAGACCGGCAGACGATGCGGGTAGTCCTCTCCGCACACGCCGAAACTTTCAAACAATGCGTCCAAATCAACACCACACTCAAAAAGAGCCATCCATTCCTCCCACTGATGGAAGGCGTACCATAGCACCGGCTTTATCTGATAGCAACGATTCGCAGACGTACCGGCTGCCCTCTCGAGAACTGATCGCGCTCGAGATACGCGAGTAGGTGCACGCGCGCTCCTGCCTCGAGCTTCCCGCACATATCTCCGAGCTCGCGCTTCGCATAAAACGTAATAGCTTCTATTGGCGGCTCGGGAAACTCCTCATGCCCGCGCCCGATATGAAGACGCAGATGCTCTTCGGCCTTCCCGAACCACGAGATTCTTTCGATGCGCACATCATGGAGCGCAAATGTTGGCTTCGGATTCCCCATACCAAACGGCGCGAGTCTTTCTAAAGACTTGAGGAGCTTGGTGGTCGCACCCTCGGGAGTGATGTGCATATCAGCAAGAGCCTCCTCGGCAAGGTCCTGCTTCGGCATAGACCTAAGCGCGTTCGCGAGCCGTTCTTCGAGGTCGAATACTGCATCTGGTGCTACCGAAAAGCCGCCCGATGCTGCATGCCCGCCGAACTCGAGAAACGTATCCCCTGCGGCAGTCATGAGGTTCACGAGATGCACCTTCCCAGGACCGCTCCTGCACGAGCCCTTAATCGTATCGTTGCCTTCGCGACCCCAAAGGAATGTCGGGCGGCCGTACTCTTCGGCGATACCGTTCGCGACAAGTCCCAGGAGTCCGGGACGCCAGTCCGGGTCTCCCATAGCGATAACCATCGGTATCTCGCCCGCGAGCTTGCGCTCGAGCAAGCGGTCATGGACTGCGCGGGTTATAGCCCCAGCCGTCGCGCGCCTGGAGCGATTCAGGGCCTCGAGCTTCTTCGCGAGCATATCCGCCTCGCTCTCATCCGTCGTAGAGAGGAGCGTGAACGCATCGCGCGGGTCGCCCATTCGGGACGCCGCATTGATCCGGGGACCGAGCATGAACCCGACATCGTCTTCGGTTATCTTCCCTTGCGTCACGCGCGCGACCTTACAGAGCTTCTGCAAACCAAGGCGCGGCGACTTCCGCATAACGAGAAGCCCGTACGAAGCTATCACTCTGTTCTCGCCCGTAAGAGGAACCATGTCGGCGATAGTCGACATGCCGGCCATATCGAGCAGCCACTTCTCCCAGCCCTCCGGAATCGTCTCTCTGCCCGGGAACCCAGTCGCAAGCGTCGCACACACGAGTTTCCACGCCACCCCTGCTCCACAGAGACTCTTATATGGATACGTCTCTTTCTCGCGTGCGTTCGGGTTAAGAACGGCGAACGCTGGCGGGAGTGTATCGCCCGGCAAGTGATGATCGGTAACGATGACATCCATACCGAGTTCGTTCGCACGCGCGACCGCTTCGTTATCCGTGATGCCCGAGTCTACCGTGATAACGAGCGTCACTCCTTCCTGAGCGAGCTTCTCGATACCTGGGATATTCACGCCGTACCCTTCGTTATGCCGATGCGGGATATAGTTCACGAAATACGCCTGCGCTTTTTTCAGGAAGTCGTGCAGAACGACCCCGCCAGGGATGCCGTCGCAATCATAATCGCTCCACACAGCAATCTTCTCCTTCGTGCCTATCGCATCCGCCACGCGTGCGGCCGCTTTCGGCATATCGAACATCAACATCGGATCATGAATGTGCGCATCGTATGACGGAGATAGGAACGCCTCAGCGTCTTCTTTGGTACGGATACCCCGACGATTCAGCAGGGCCGCAGTAAAATCGTCGTATGCGCCAAGCGCAGCGCGTACGGTCTCATCAAGCTCAGTGTGCAGAGGGAACATCGTTTCGCCATTGTACCAAAATGCCCTCCTGCGGTATCGTTTGCCTATATATGGAGGACACTGTATTCGCGAAAATCATACGCCGGGAGCTCCCGGCCGACATCGTGTATGAAGACAGCGACACAATCGCGTTCCTGAATATCGCTCCGAACACTCCAGGACACACGCTTGTTGTCCCTAAGAATCCCTGCCGAAACCTCCTCGATATGGACGATGCAACAGCTGAGGCTCTCATTCGCTCCGTAAAGAAGGTTGCTCAGGCAATTAAGAAAGCCCTGTCCGCAGACGGCATAACGATAAAGATGAACAACGAGACCGCAGGCGGCCAGCTCGTATTTCATGCCCATATGCACGTTATTCCTCGACATGAGAGCGACGACTACGCATCTGGTCCTAAGGGACCGTACGCACCCGGAGAAGCAGCAGCGCTCGCTGAGCGCATCCGCGCTGCCTTCTAGTTCAGAGGCTCGATTCCCGGCAACGTCCCTTTCGCAAGAAAATCGAGCATCGCGCCGCCGCCAGTCGATATAAACGAGAAGCGACTTGAAACACCGAGCTTCTCGATAGCCGCGACTGTATCTCCGCCTCCGACGATAGAGTGCGCACTCGAGGCTGCTATAGCGCGCGCGAGCGACTCGGTTCCCTCAGTAAATCCGTTTTCGTAATTTCCTAACGGTCCGTTCCAGAGGATGGTCTTCGCCTTCTGTGCGCGCTCGGAGAGCATGGCAATGCTCTTCGGTCCGTTATCGAGTATCGCTTCATCAGCTGCAACATCCCGAGGATCAGCAACCCTCCCTGCGCGCGCATCTCCTCCATGAAGCGCCACGACATAATCGAGCGGAAGCGCGAGCTTTCTGTTCGCAATAAGCATTTTCAGTTCTGCCCTGTCCGCACGCGATACAAGCGACTTCCCGACAGGGAATCCTTGCGCCTCGGCGAAATCGTTTGCAAGCGCTCCTCCTACATACACGCGGTCATAGGAGACGAGGAGCTTCTTGAGCACCGGTTCCTTCGTCGAGAACTTTGCGCCGCCAATAATGGCGAGTGACGGGCCCTTCGGAAAGAGCGCCTTCGAGAGCTCATTCACTTCCTCTTCGACGAGAAGCCCCGCATAGGACGGAAGGAACTCCGGCACGCCCACGACGGACGCATGCGCACGATGGCAGACATCGAATGAATCCTCAACAAATACATCCGCAAGATCCGCGAGTGCTG
>JBAYUL010000071.1:0-5108 GCA_041675105.1 Minisyncoccota bacterium | reverse complement strand
CTAGCATGTGTCAAGCGTGACACATAAAAATTTAACCCGGCGCGATACTCTGCGCCGGGTATTATTCGTTCTTTTTGACGGATCGTTTTGTTCCCACCCGATGACCCTTGATGACCGTCCACTCAAAGTTGCTTATGGTCGCGGGCTTGGTGGCCCTCAGAACGGCCGCGATCTCGGCGCAGGACAGCTTCTTACTCCGCAGCTCATGAAAGGCACGGATGCGCTCTTCCGGCGCCATGTCCTTCCAGTCTTTGTAACGACCGGAGTACGTGCGTACGAGCCCTGCGATACGAGCTTTCTTTCTGAGGCGTTGCACCAAACCGTGGTAGGGCTCTCTGTTGGTCATGGCGCCCCCTTCAGCGGGTGGAAGTCACAGCGTCGCGTCTGCGCGTCGGTGAATTCGCGAGCACAACGCATGCGATCCGTAGGGTCGCGGTAGCCGCATTGCGTCGCTTCGCTTGTCGCCAACTTAAGGCTTTTGGGCTTTCCCGGGTCACTACGCGTAGGTAACTGTTCCGGGACTACCGTTTCTTTTGTCTCGGGCACCTCAGGCACCGGTTGTTCCGGTTCCGGAGGCGGCGGAGCAGACGGCGGAGCCATGTCCGATCCCGGCGATTTTTCTTCTCTTTCTCGCCATATCCTTTTGATGCCGGAAACGGTACCGACTGAAAGTCCCAAGGCCGCCATAACGTCGGCGTTGCGGTGCCCGGCCTTGAAACGCCAATCGGTGTGAAGCTGGCGTTCTGCGAGCGGGAGTTTCGTCCACCAGCGCTTACCCTTTCCATTGGGGATCGGATGACCACTCTTATCAAGCTTGATCTTCACTGTCGTTCTCCAATTCGGTATGCCCTCGTTACGCGGGGCGAGGAGTACACGACGCATACACAACCTTACATTCGTTCTTGCAGAGTTATGCCATTTCGGAAGTGTGGAGTCAATGAATGGCTCGTACACCGGGTCAGCGCATGCGAATCACCCCCAGCTCCTCCACGGTGAGGCCCTTAATCTCCATGGTGGAGAGCAGCACATTTGCCTCGGAGACAGGGAGCCCCAGCGCCTGTATGAGATCGTCGCGGGAGAGCGGCGAGACCAATATATTGAATACTCTGAGCTCATTGGGTGAGAGGTCCGAACGCAAAGCGGACAGCGATGACGGGCCGTCACGCTTCGCGATGCCGAGCGCGATCAGAATATCCTCGGGAGATGTCACTGCGGTCGCGCCAAGCCGCAGGAATTGATGCGTGCCACGGCTCTCCTCACTGAATATCGAACCGGGCACGATGAGGAGGTCCCGATTATATTCCGTCGTGAGCTTTGCGGTGATAAGACTGCCCGACTTTTCTCTCGCTTCGATCATGAGCGTCGCGTGCGAGAGCCCGGCCATGACGCGATTGCGCTTCGGGAACGTATACTCTGCCGCCCGCGTCTCCGGCTTTTCTTCCGATAGGAGCGCACCGCCCTTTTGAAGGATCTCGCGCGCGAGCGCGACGTTGGCGCGCGGGTAGAGGACGTTCCAATCGAGGCCCGAGCCAGGGACGCCGATCGTCGTGAGTCCTGTATCCAGCGCCGCGCGGTGCGCCTCGGCGTCGATGCCGTAGGCTAATCCGGAAACAATGACCACGGGATAGCCGCGAAGTCCCTCTATGAGATAGCGAAGTGCACGTCGTCCGTATTCTGTGCACGCGCGCGAACCGACGACCGCAAGCCATTTCATTTCGGAAGAGGGAAGCGACCCGCGCACGTAGATCTGCTTCGGGCGGTCAGGGATCTCCCGCAAGAGTAGCGGGAATTCCTGTGGGGAGAGCTGTTTGAGCTCACTATCCATGGTGCTAGAATCATAACACTTGCGCATATGCTCGATATTAAATTCATCCGTGAGAATAGGGACATCGTTATAGCGGGTGCAAAAAAGAAGCACATGGATGTCGATGTCGACAAGCTCATTGCGCTCGACGACAAACGTCGCGAGCTGCAACTTGCGATCGATCAGAAGCGCGCGGAACAGAACATCGCATCCGACACAATCGCTTCGGCCGCATCTGATATCGAACGTCAGGCGATCATCGTGCAGATGCAGACGCTGAAAGAAGCGCTCAAGAAGGAAGAAGAATCAATGCAGGAGGTACTGAAAGAGTGGCGCGCGCTCATGGTCCTCGTGCCGAATGTGCCGGACATGACCGTACCCGAGGGCGAGTCGGATGCCGACAACCAAGAGGTGCGGCAATGGGGCGAACCGATGAAATTCGATTTTGAACCAAAGAATCATGTCGAACTCATGACGATGCACGACATGGTGGACCTCGAACGAGGTGCGAAAGTAGCGGGCTTTCGGGGATATTTCCTGAAAAACGATGGTGCGCGCCTTGTGTGGGCCTTGGAACGTCTGGTGGAGGACCGCTTTATGCATCGCGAGGGATTCACACCAATGATCGTGCCGAGTCTCGTTCGTCGAGAACCTTTTATGGGAACGGGCTATCTCCCGCAGAGCGAAGAAGACCTCTACAAGACACAGGACAGCGATTACCTCGCGGGTACCGCCGAGGTGGCGACGATGGGGTACTTCATGGAGGAGGTCGTCGAAAAAAAAGACCTCCCGATAAAATTCTTCGCCTTTTCTCCATGTTTCCGCCGCGAGGCGGGAAGTCACGGCAAGGATACGAAGGGGATCTTTCGTATTCACGAGTTCGTGAAATACGAGCAGGTGGTGTTGTGTGAAGCGAGTCACGAAGAGTCGGTACGGCTGCACGAAGAGATAACAAAAAATGCGGAAGATCTCTTGCAGGAATTGAAGTTGCCTTACCACGTTGTTATAAATTGCGGCGGCGACCTCGGACTCGGTCAGGTAAAGAAATACGACATCGAGGCGTGGATGCCGAGCGAAAAGCGTTATCGCGAGACGCACTCGTCCTCATATTTCCATGATTTCCAGTCGCGTCGGCTCAATATCCGTTACCGCGGTGATGATGGAGTGCTGCGATATGTGCATTCGCTCAACAACACGGCGCTCGCAATGCCGCGCATCCTTTGTCAGATAGTCGAGAATAACCAACGAGCCGACGGCTCGATATATATCCCTGAGGTGCTGCAAGGATATATGGGCAAAGATGTCATCAAAAAGAATAATTGATCTCCGGCACAAGACGGGACAAAGCGTCAGGCCGCGTGCGATGCCGCCGCAACCCGAGAGAAAGGAGCGTCGAACGTCGCCGCTGCGCACTCGTCGCCGACGCGCCCGGGTCATCGCTGTTTTTGCTGCACTGGTCCTTTGCGCAGCGATCGCGTACGGCGTGCACGCACTTTCATACCTATCACAATTCAATGTGGACCGGGTGATCGTCGAGGGAACCGAGCGCGTCCCACCCTCACTCATCGTCGCATACGTCGATTCCGTTCTGCATGACGGCTCGTACCATTTTCTCTCGCGCACCAATATCGCGCTGTACCCCCGGACAGCGATAGAAAAAGGCATTGTCGCGTCCTTTCCTCGGATACAAGAAGCGCGTGTATCGCGCAGTTCCTTCGCGGCAAAGACCGTGAGTGTGGTCGTCGCGGAGAGGAGCCCGTTCGCACAGTGGTGTGCATCCTTACAGGACGGTGATACTGAAGACGCAAAGTGCTATGCAATGGACGATACGGGATTCATCTTTGCGGACGCCACATCGAGCGAAGCGAGTTCGTTCGCAACGCCGTATGTCTTTTTCGGCGGTGTCACGGACGCTCCGATCGGGAAAAGATTCATCCCGGGCCATTTGTCGGGGGTCCTCGCGCTCCTGAATATATTTCGTGAACGTGGCGAATACATACCGACAGGTGTCCATGTAGACGGTGAACAGGATTTTTCCGTACCGTTCACCGCGGGGTTCGTGCTTAAGGCGTCATTTGGACAAAGTGCCGATATTCTCGCTCGCGATCTCGAACTTGTGCTTTCTTCGGATGCACTAAGGGGAAAGGTGTCGGAGCTCGAATACGTGGATCTCCGTTTTGGTAATCGCGTGTACTACAAATTGATAGGTGAGGAGCAAGCGACGGAGTGATCACGCGTCGCCATAGAATAAATAATAGGGCGGCCCGCGCGGCCGCCCCATGTATGTCGCAGGTGACTATCGTTTCAACCTGCCGACCACGTCCTCGTATTTCTCACCACCGAACTTAATGAGGTGATCAGCGACCCATGTCCGCACCATGCTTGCCACTGCCTTGTCGGGCAGCTCGACGATGCTGGCGATAGTCTCCAGCACTTCTGGATCAGCGGCGTCAGGACCGCTGCTTACGGCAGCAAGACCGTTGAGCAGCGACTTCAAGCAAGGAGGACCTTGCATCGTTTTTTGTTGACTGCTTTGAGACATTTCGGAATTCCAGCCTTTTTGTGCTCGTGAATCGTCAGAAAGGAAGTGAAATCTGCCCCTCTGCAAGTATTATGCCGAAATGTAGGAATAGTGTCAATTAACGGTAAAGGTATGGTATCGTGCCCGAGTGAAAAACTTCTGGGCGGACCTGCCGCGACCCTTCTATATATTGGCACCCATGGAAGATGTGACCGACGTAGCATTTCGCACGCTTATCGCAGAATACAGCGATCCCGCCATTCCGCGTGTGATCTACACGGAATTTACCGCAGCCGACGGCCTTATCCGCGCAGATGAAGAGGGCCAACGAAAGCTGCGCAAGAAATTGGAGTACGGCGACGCGGAACGGCCGATCGTAGCGCAGCTTTTTTCCTCGAACCCTGAATATATGGAAGCGGGCGCGAAGCTCTGCAAAGAACTCGGATTCGACGGTATCGATATCAACATGGGCTGTCCGGCGGACCCCATTGTGAGACAGGGGTGCGGTGCGGCGCTTATCAAGGACCCGGCTCGCGCACGCGAGCTTATTCGCGCCGTGAGGAGAGGAAGCGGCGGCCTGCCGGTATCGGTAAAGACACGTATCGGCTACAACGTGAACGAACTCGAGACCTGGCTTCCGGAGCTGCTCGCGGAGAGCCCTGCGGTCGTCGCCATCCATGCGCGTACGCGAAAAGAAATGTCGGACGTACCGGCGCGATGGGAGCACGTCGCGCGCGCCGTAGAGATACGCAATTCGCTCGGCTCAGTCACGCTCATTGCCGG
>JBAYUL010000070.1:0-5126 GCA_041675105.1 Minisyncoccota bacterium | reverse complement strand
TATTATACGGATTCGTCCAGGGCGTATTGCCGCGCCTCTCGGGCCTTCTAGTGCTTATCGTCGTTGCGACCATCGCGGGTCGCGCGCTCAGATTCCATTCGGCGAAAGATATATTCCCGTATTCGCTCGCATGGGCGGTGATCATCGTGCTTTTCGATATGGTCTATTCGGTGCCGTTCACCGGATGGCAGTTGTATACGGATTGGAACGTGTGGCTCGGCTACGCTTTGGTCTTCGCCGTGCCGCTTCTCTCACCGTATACACGTCGCGATCGTCTTGAAGTGCACGAATAATATGACCGCGACCGCCCGTCTGTGGCATCGATCGCTCTTGCGCGCAGCGCTTGCCGGCGCCCAAGTGTTCGGATGGATCTTTGTATTCCAGTTCTTCTTCGTGCGGTCGGGATCTATCGCACACGCGGTATCATCGCTTGCGCTGACCTATGCGCTCACACATGTGGTCGTCATTCTTCTTACGCCACTCGCAGCCCGCCGTTTGCGTAACGGGTTCAAGCGGCTCATCGTATATGCGGCGCTCTCCCTTTCTGCCGCGTTCGCGATACTAGCGGCTTCGTTCGCGGGGTACTTGGGTCCGATCGGCTGGGGGATCGGCCTCTTTGCGATACTTCTGGGTGTATACCGCGCACTCTATTGGATACCCTATGAGGTGGCGCGCGAACGTACGCCGGGATACCGCAACAGATTTGTCGAAGCGGGCATCGCTGTCGTTCCTGCACTCGCGGGTCTTTTTCTCACGACCGGCGTCTATGCGCCCGTTGCGCTTCTTTCCATGGCGGTGTTCGTCATCGTCATTTCTATGATCCCGATCGCCTTTATGGATGAACAGCACGAGGGGTACGAGTGGCGGTATCGCGAGACCTTCCACGAATTATTCGCTTCCGCCCGTCGGCGAATGCTCTTTGAGTCGATCTCAAGCGGTATCGAAATGGCTACTCTGCTCATCTTGTGGCCTCTCGTCGTGTTCTTGCTCCTCGGCTGGTCATATCCGATGCTCGGCATCGTCCTGTCGCTCACGTATGTTGTTGCCATCGTACTCAGGAGCCTACTGAAGCGCCCGCTCAATGCCACCTGAGCGCCGCTGCGCGCACTTTTTGCCGCCTCCGCCTGGATCATGCGGCTCGCCGTAGGGGGAGCGATAGGTGTGATACTCGTCGACACGTATTTCTATGTTGGATCGAGAGCGTCCACGCGTGGAGTTGACGCCGGCTCATACGAACACAGCGCGGACAACAACACGTACATTGATGAATATACCGCGCTCAAAGAAATGGGAATGGCGCTCGGCAGGATACTGCTCTGCCTGCTCGTGGCGTTCATGGCGCCCGTCGCATCACTTTCGATCACGTTCATCGTGGCGTTCATGTGCGCTGCGGCCGCTGCGGGTGTCTCCGTGTATCTCTCGCAAACTCCGGTCCGCACCTATTAGATCTCTACAAAAACAAAAGAGCAGGTACGAATTACGTTTCCTGCTCTCGCGGCGCGAACGGTGTCGCGTCGAATAGTTTCTGGCGATCGCGCGCTTGCGATATTCTGTATCGCCACCGCGCGTAGAAGAACGTGCCGAGCGCCCTCTTGTAAACGGTCCTTTCGGGCTCATCTCCGATGAGTTCCGAGTAGAGCGCTGCATCGAGCAGTGCCTCGAATGCTGCGTGCGGCCGGTAGCGTTGCTGCACGTAATCAACGAGTGCACAGAACACGGTACTATCGGGACGGCATTTCCGACCCGTCTCCTGTTCAACGGACGCGGCGGCTCCGTGCAGAACGGCCGCGGGCTCATCGCATGCTTCGAATCGCATCGATTCCTCCTTAGGGGAACCTTTCTTCAAGGTCCCGTTGAAATTCCACCGGATTCGGCTTCGGTTCATCATAGGGACCCCTGCGCTCCACCAGCACACGCGGTACGTGTGGCGTGGGGGAAGGAAGGGTTTCCGGTGCAAGTGCGATGTTCAAAAAGCTCGTATACGCGGCGACCTCCTTCGGAGAACGCGCGTCGATACCGAATTTTGTGAGCACCGCCGGCACCGCCTTGAGCGGTCCAAGCGTTTTTGCCAACTCATTCGCTGCCGTGAGCACGAGGTGCGTCTCGGCAGGGCGAAGGAGCCGTGATTTCGCTTCGTCGATGCGACGAAGCGCGCTCTTAAGCTGATCTCTGAGTTCTTGCGTGACCTCGTCCATCGATGTCCTCCCGTGGGATCGAAATCTCGGTTGTTCTGGTTGAGATTCTAACACAAAAGTGCGAAGTTATCAAGAAGCGAAGAGGTCTTGGACCGCTGCTTTCACGTCGTTCCCATCGGCACGACCGGCAAACTCTTTCATAACGACGCCCGTAAGCTTGCCGATACCAGACGCATCGGTCACGCCGAGCTCCTCCTTCTTTCTGCGCGCGACCTTCTCGATCTCGTCTCGTCCAGCGGTTTCAGGAAGGTATGTTTTGATCACCTTGAGTTCGGCGGCCTCTTTATCAGCGAGTTCGGGGCGACCGCCTTTGGTGAACTGCTCTATCGAATCCTGACGCTGCTTTGAAAGGCGCTTGAGTACGGTCACCGCATCGGCATCCGGCAGCTCTTCAGTGGGCTTTTTCCCCTTGGCGACGAGTTCGTTGGTAAATGCTGCGATGGCGCCGCGTAGCGTATTCACCGTGAGCATGTCGCGCGCTTTCATGGCGGTAGTAAGGTCGGTCTTGATCTGTTGTGTGAGCATATGACGGAAGTATATCAAATCCACGCATATATTCGTCCGTGATACAATCGGCCCATGGAATGGCTGATAATCGCACTTTTGGTGGCAAATCTCGCACTCGTCGCGTACCTTTTTTTCCGCAAGCCCGCAGAAACGCAGGATCCGCACAGCATGCTTCTTCTTCAGAATCAGATACAGGATCTGTCTCGTGCGATGGAATCGAAACTCGGCGAGGGGACTGCGCGCATGTTCGAAAGCATGAAGTCGCAGTTCGGCGAATCGCAGCGGCTCGCATCGGACATTCGCGACCTGGTCGCCAAACAGCTCACGGAAGTGCGCGTGGAGCAAACAAAAACAAATGAATCAACGACGCGCTTCATGGTGATCGCCGAGCAGCTCGCGAACCTCGAAAAGGTACTCAAGCATCAGAAGCAGCGCGGTAATCTCGGAGAGGCTTCGCTCGAGCTCATCCTATCGAATATCCTGCCGCCGGGTTCGTACAAGATGCAGTACGAATTTCCGGGTGGGGAGACCGTCGATGCGGTCGTGGTCACGAAAGAGGGGGTGATCCCGATCGATGCGAAGTTCTCGCTCGACAATTACCAGCGGCTCGTACAGGCGGTGGACGACAACCAGCGAGAGGAGCTCGAAAAACAATTCAAGAACGACCTCAAGATGCGCATCGACGAGTGTGCGAAGTATGTGCGCGTGAAGGATGGCACGCTGCCGTTCGCATTCATGTACATTCCGGCCGAAGCCATCTATTACGACCTGCTCGTGAACGAGGTGGGCTCGGTGAAGGTGAATACGCGCAATCTCATTGATTATGCGTACAACGAAAAAAAAGTCATTATCGTGTCGCCGACAACTTTCGCCGCTTACTTGCAATCGGTTCTCTATGGTTTCAAGGCCTTCAAGATAGAAGAGACAGCGAAAGACATCGCGAAGAACGTCGAGGGGCTCTCAAGGCACCTCAAGGCGTACGAGGACTACTACAAAAAGCTTGGGAACTCTCTCTCGACCACGGTCAATCACTTCAACGCGGGCTCAAAGGAGCTTGGAAAGATAGATAAGGACGTTCTGAAGATAACCGGCACGGGCGTGGGGCTCGAAGTCGAGTCTTTGGCCCGCCCGACCCTTGGACTCGACGAATAGCCTCACGATGGCTTCACATTTGGCACGTATCGTGTATAGTGCTGCCACTATGGCCAAAATAGCTATCATTGAGACGGGAGGCAAACAGTACGTTGTCACACAGGACAGCGTCCTCGACGTTGAGATCCTGAAGGGTGCCGAAAAGGCAGGTGACAAGATCACGTTCGACAAGGTCCTCCTCACCGATGACGGTTCGGCCACCAAGATCGGCGCTCCGTATCTCGCGGGTGCAAAGGTCTCGGCAGAGCTCGTCGAGAACAAGCGCGCCGCAAAGGTCATCGTCCTTCGCTACCGCCAGAAGAGCCGCTACGCAAAGAAGAATGGGCATCGACAGCCATTCGCAAAAGTGCGCATTACCGCGCTTCCCTAATATTTAAGAGGTAAGCCCCGAGAAACGCCTCAACGCCGTTGAGGCGTTTATTTTCGACTCTCGAGGGCACTCTTTATCGTTTCCGGGTCAGCATATTCAAGTTCGCTGCCGGTGGATAATCCGCGTCCAAGCGCGGTGATGCGAAGTTCAGGGGCATGGAGCGCGAGGTCTTCGCGCACTCTGATCGAGGTCGCATCGCCTTCCGGATTCGCCGGGAAGGCAAGAATGACCTCCTTCAAACCTGCTTTCATCCGATGCGCGAGCGAGGAAAGCAATTGCGTTATTCGCAACCCCGTCATCTTTTCGGATGCCAGTGATATGGTGCCGCCAAGTACAAAATAATAACCTCGATACGTGCCGCTGCGCTCGAGTGCGGCGAGGTCGGTATCGGATGCGACGACCGCAAGTTCCGAGTGGTCGCGCTCGGGATTCGAACAAATGCTGCAGAGTTTCGAATTGCCGGCGTGATAGCGCTGGCACTCCTGACACTGGTGCACCGAGCCGCCGAGCTCCTGCACTGATTCTATAAGCTCTCGGCGCATCGATGGTGAGCTGCGCAAAATGAACGCGACGAAGCGTTGGGCCTGGCGCGGACCGATGCCGGGAAATCGTTCAAAAATACGCGAAAGCCGCTCGATCGGGTCCATACAGGGAGTATAGCGTAATCGCTAGAACGGCGACGCATCCTCTCCGACTTTCGTTTCCTGCTGGAAGTCTCCGAAGTCGCTTTTATCGACCGAAAGGAATGTTGTCTTCTCTTCGTCAAATCTCAGGTCGACCTTGCCGACGGGGCCATTGCGGTGCTTCTCTATCAATATCTCCGCAATATTGGTCATCTCGTTGCTCCCGCGGTTGCCCACCATGTCTTCGCGATGGATGAACATAACGACGTCGGCGTCCTG
>JBAYUL010000069.1:0-5174 GCA_041675105.1 Minisyncoccota bacterium | reverse complement strand
CGGTCTGGCCGGAGCGGCGACAGGAGCAGTGTCAGCAACAGGTGCTGCGGTGATCGTTGTATCTGTAGTATCGTTCATCATAAAAATTTAGAATTCTAATCCTGCCGCGCGGGCCGCATCTGCGAATGCCTTGATAGTGCCAACGTACTGGAATCCCCCACGATCAAAAACGACCGCTTTCACACCCTTCTCACCCGCCTTCTTGGCGAGCGTTACAGCCGCTTGTTCTGCGCGCTCGCGCGGGGTCTTTCCTTTTTCAGTTGCCGACGAGACCGAGACAAGCGTCGTGCCGGCGCTGTCATCAATGAGCTGCGCCGAGAGACGCGTATTCGACTTGTACACAGAGAGGCGCGGGCGAGCCGGTGTACCAATGACCTTCGCACGTACGCGTGCGTGGCGCCTATCTCTTCGTCCTTGTTTGCTTGGTGTGTTCATATGGTTTTATGCGGCGACCTTCTTACCCTGCTTCATGCGGACGACCTCGCCTTCGTAACGAATGCCCTTGCCCTTGTACGGTTCCGGCTTCTTCACGGCACGGACCGTCGCAGCGAACTCGCCGAGCTGCTCCTTGTCGGCGCCCGTTACGGTGATGATGTTCTTGTCGACGCCGACCTTAAGGCCGTCCGGAACGGCAACGAGGACCGGGTGTGAGAATCCGACAGTGAGTTTGAGCTGCTTGCCGGAGAGTTCGGCTTTATAACCGATGCCCTCCACCTGAAGTTTCTTTTCGAATGGCGTGTTGACACCCGCGATCATATTGCGCATGTGTGCGGCGTACGTGCCCCAGAGAGCGCGCGCAAGGCGTGAATTGTCCTTCGGAGTCACTTTGACCTCACCGTTCTCTACTGCGACAGCAATGACGGGGTGCAGTGCGCGAGTGAGCGTGCCGCCCTTCCCTTTGACCGAGACCTCGCCCTGCGTGACAACGACTTCGGTGCCGGCGGGGATCTTTATTTCTTTTTTACCTATGCGTGACATACAAAATTACCAGATCTCGAAGAGGGCTTCGCCGCCTATTTTTTCTTTGCGAGCTTCTTTGTCGGTCTTGATGCCGCCCGGTGTCGAGAGGACGAGCGTACCGTGGCCGTAGCGGACGCGTGTGATCTCGTGCGCAGCCTTGTACATGCGGCGGCCCGGCTTCGAGATGCGCTTCACGCCCTGGATGAACGGCACACCGCTCTCCTTGTACTTGAGCATGACATCGAGCGTCTTCTTGACCTTCTTGCCCTTCTTCTCGACGGCCTTCACGTAGCCAGCATCTTTGAGCTTCTCTGCGATAGCCATTTTGAAATTTGAGAACGGCACCGAAACGACGGCGTGCTTAACAGCCCCTGCGTTCTTGAGGCGGTTTATGAAGTCTGCGACAGGATCGTTTACCATACAAATATTTTCCTTGTTACCAAGAAGACTTCTTAATGCCCGGAATATTGCCCTCAAGCGCCTCCTCGCGGAAGCAGATGCGGCAGAGATTGAAATCGCGCAGGAATCCGCGCGGACGACCGCACTTGAAGCAACGACGAACAACCCGAGATTTGAACTTCGGCGGGCGGTTTGCCTTGATTATCATTGATTTCTTGGCCATGAGTGAGTGCACTCAAAGAGGAGCTTAGAAGCTCCTGCATCCTGGCCTTGCGGCTCAGACTTACGGAAGCTTCATCGCGTGACCCTATTCTTTTTCCAACCTGTGGTCAAAAAATAAGGCCCCCTACGAGGCACAGGAAATATACGCGAACCAGCCGGCAAAGTCAAACCTCCTACATCTTCTGCAGATACGCCGAGAAGGTGCGGCGTTTGCCGGCGCGTTCGGCGCCGCTGCGGCCGCGGTGGATGTGCTTGTGCGATTTATGGAATTTATGGAGCTCAAAGCCATCGGCGAAGAATTCGCGCACGGCCGCTTCGGTCCAGACGTATTCATATACACCCAGCTTCGGGTGGATATAGGCCCCCTCTTCATCGGCAGGGCTCTCTTTGAGCAGACGCTTGGTGTGGAGATCCTCGTCGGCGAGGAACGATTTGAAAAAGAGCCAGCCGCCGGTGCGGAGTACGCGCACGATCTCTTCCCGCAAGGCTTCGCGTTCTGCTTTGCGCAGGAAATGCGAGGTCATCATGTCGAGCACAATGGTCATGGATGAATCAGGAAGCGGGAACGGCTCATTGATGGAGCGCGCTTCGTACTCGATAGGAAGCTCTGTGGACGCCGCTTCGGCCTGTTCTATAGCGACATCTGAGATGTCGTAGCCGACTCCTCGCATACCGTAACTCTTGGCCAAATAGATAAGGTTGCGACCGTTGCCGCAGCCCACGTCGAGCGCGCGCGCATGGCTATTGAGGAATTCGCGCTTGTAGTCGCGTTCGAGGAATCGCGTGAATTTTTCGAGGTCTTCAGAATGTGTGGCCGAAAGCGCGAGGTGTTCACTCGATTTGTATTCGGCGTTCCAAAATTCTCGATGTTTATCCATCCCCGCCATCTTAGCACCGACCCCTCTTATATGTGCATCATCCATTATTTTCCGCTATAGACGAAAATAGTGGATGGTGGGAGGACGTATGGGATGGGCAGGGTGATCTAACGAAAACGGCCCAGCTATCTTAGCTGGGCCGTTTTTCGAAGTTGTACTGAGCCTTAGTCTTTGAGGGGCAAGCCAATGTGGCGCAAGAACGCCTCAGCTTCTTTCTTGGTCTTTGCGCTGGTGACAATCGTGACAGAGAGGCCGAATACATCCTTTGCATCTTCGTCGGAGGTCTCCGGGAACACCGTGTGCTCCTTGAGGCCGATCGTGATGTTCCCCATTTCGTCGATGGCGGTCGGTTTGAGCCCGCGGAAGTCCTTCACGCGAGGAAGTACGACGTGGATGAGCTTGTCGAAGAATGACTGCATGCGTGCGCCGCGGAGCGTGACTTGGTAGCCGGAGAGGTCACCCGCGCGCGTCTTGAAATTCGCGATCGACTTCTTGGTATTGCGGATGGCGGGAGCCTGACCGGTGATGGTCGCGAGACGACCGACGATGAGCTCGAGCTTTTTCTTGTCCTTGAGCGAACCCACACCGGTCGAAACAACGACTTTCACGAGCTTCGGCGTCTGCATGACGCTCTTGTAGCCGAAATCGCCCTTGAGCGCTTCGAATACCGGATTCTTTGTTTTAGTTGCCGTGGTCATAGATTATTTGATGTTCTCACCGCTTGCGACCGCTACGCGCTGGCGGAGCCCGTCTTTATCGCGGGTGATCTTGATGCGCGTCGGCTTGCCGGTCTTTGGGTCTGCGAGCTGCACGTTGGATGCGTGCATGGTCATCGGTTTCTCAACGATCTGGCCCACACGGTTGTTCGACGACGGCTTGCGGTGACGCTTCACGAGATTCACCCCGTCGATGAGGACACGGTTCTCCTTGGGGAGGACGCGCGAAATGGTGCCGGTCTCGCCACGAGCCTTGCCCGCGATCACGATTATTTTATCTCCTTTTTTGAGTTTCATATTTTGAACCACATTAACTAGACGATTTCCGGCGCGAGCGAACCGATGGTCTTGTAACCGCGTTCAATGACCTCGCGCGGAATCGGACCGAATACACGATTCGCCTTCGGCTCCTTCTTCTCCTTTTCTACGAGCACGACCGCATTCTCATCGAAGCGTATATACGAACCGTCCTTGCGGCGGAACGGCTTTCTCTGGCGGACGACGACGGCGCGGTGAACGTCCTTCTTCTTCACTGCTTTGCGGGGCTGCGCGGTCTGGATGGAGATGACGATCTCATCCCCTATCTCCGCGTAGCGCTTCTTTGAGCCCCCGAGAATTTTGAATACGCGTCCGATCTGGCCGCCGGAGTTGTCTGCTATTTTAACGAGGCTTCGATCTTGCAACATATAATTACTTTGTCTCGCCGAAGCTTTCGGCGGAGGCGGATTCGGTTACTTCCGGAGCTTCTTGAGCTGCAACGATGATGAAATGTTTACGCTTGGAGATCGGGCGGGTTTCGCGGATCGTGACCTTCTGCCCCACCGCGACGGTATTGCCCGGATTGTGCACAAGGAATTTCTTCGAAAGGCGCATGTACTTCTTGTACTTCGGGTGCTTCACGTAGCGCTCGACGGAGACCGTAACGGTGTCCTTCATGGCGGCTTTCACGACCGTCCCTTCGAACGTCTTTCCTGTTTTATTTTCTGTGGTGGTTTCCATATCGAGTGCGTACTTTACGCTGTTTTCTTCTGAGAATCAATCTCGCGTACGCGAAGCTCCGTCAGAAGCTGTGCGATCTCTTTGCGGATGGTGCGGCCTTCGCGCACATTGCGCGATCGCGAACCCTCGGCACCGAAGCGAAATGTGCGAAGGGCCTCGCGCTTATCGGCGAGGGTTTTCACCATTTCTGCTACGTCCTTTTTCTTGAGATCGTTCATATGATTATCGGGCGACGATGCGGACCTTTACGGGCAATTTGGTACCGGCCTTGCGAAGCGCTTCACGAGCGACTGCTTCCGTCGCGCCATCGACTTCGAAAAGCACGCGTCCCGGGCGAACATCCATCGCGTACCCTGCGAGATCACCTTTTCCGGAACCCATGCGTACTTCAGCCGGCTTGCGGGTGAACGGGCGATCAGGGAAGATGCGCACCCATACCTTTGCGCTCTTGCCTGCGGCGCGCGTGAGCGCGCGACGTGCGGCCTCGATCTGATTCGATGTGACGCGAGCTTGGGTCATTGCCTTGATACCGAACGCCCCGAACGCGACGGTGACACCGCGGGTCTCAGGCTTCACGCGGCGCGCTCCCTGGCGGCGTGCGCTCTGCCACTTGCGATATTTTGTTTTCTTTGGTGCCAACATATAAATGATCTATGCGCGCTTCTCTCCTTCGAAGATATCGCCGCGGTAGATCCAAACTTTGATGCCTATGACGCCGTACGGAAGGTATGCCTGCTCGCGGGCAAAATCGATGTCCGCGCGGAGCGTCTGCAGCGGCACGCGGCCCCGCTTGATCTCTTCGGTGCGGGACATTTCCGCGCCTCCGAGACGTCCGGCGATCGCGATGCGTACACCCTGTACGTCGCGGTTGGCCATCACCTTCTCCACCGTCTGCTTGAGCACGCGGCGGAAGGTCTGACGCTTCTCGAGACCTTCGGCGACCATGTAGGCGACGACCGGGGATTGCGATTCAGGCGAGCGGACCTCTTCGATATCGAGT
>JBAYUL010000068.1:0-5201 GCA_041675105.1 Minisyncoccota bacterium | reverse complement strand
TAAGGAACATGACCGCGTAGATCACTATCCCCCAGCCAAGCGCAGCTCCCAATCTCATGCAGCTCTTTCTATGCCGGTAATGCTGAAACGGTCGCGCACGAAGCATGCACGTAAAAGGACTGCGTTCATGTCTCTATTATGCGCGATATCCCGAGCACAGAGCGCGGGCGTGTGGATAGCGTGCCTTAGTTGTTGTCGGAGTCTCCCTCTTTGTCCTTATCGTCGGCGATCGTGGTAGCGGTCGAACTTGCACTGACATCGACGTTCAGATCGGCGTTCAGACGTCGCGATGCATCGAGATGTACTTCCGCGCTTTGGGCGGTGCGGATAGCCGCCTGGAATGTACCGAACGCCTGCCCGTAGTCTCCGTCTTTGATATTCTCATCGCCTGCGGTGATCGCCTGCTCGGCATTGAACGCGCTCACGCTGGCCGCCTTTGTCGACGTGGAGTCTTCGCCCCTTCGTGATGCGGACACTTTTGTTCGGACCTGCTGGAGGGCGCCTTCGGCCTTTGATTTCTTACTCAACGCGGCCGCCTTCATTCCCTCTCCCTTTGTGGAAGCAATATGCGATTCGATAAGCCGGCGCGCGACGCCCGTTTCGTCAGCCTGCGCGCGTACGGCCACAAGGATCGGTCGGATGGATTCGGAGGAGGTGGCAACGGCGGCGAGCGCCGTGAGCACTCGCTCGTGACCGTCGAGTGTCGCCTCAAGATTCGATTGTGCCGTCGCCGCGGCGGTGCCGCCGTCTTCGGCGCGCGCGAGCGCATTCACGCTTCTATCGAACCGGTCGGCCGACTCGATGAGCTGTGTTTGAATGACGGCGCGTGCAACGGGAGTAAGCCGGTCCTCGGCCGCGAGGGTCTCGGCTTCTTCGAGGCGGCGCGTCATGACGCGAGTGTTCCAATCAGCCTTCGCCGATTGCGAGATCGCGAGCGAGCCGCGCACCGTTTCGTTCACGTTGATCTTGATCGGGTAGAGAATGTCACCGGGCATTGCACCTTCCGCGGCATACGAAGTACCTATGCCGACAACGAACACGAGTGCGAGAACCGCGGGCGTGAGGCGCAGGGTTGCTGACGAAGTATCAAAATAGGAACCATAGGAAGAAAGCGCATCGCGAACACGCACCGAGAACGGCGCCCGCGCCGGATGCTCAAGCATGAAGGCCTGAAGTTCGTTACGCATCACAGTGCGCTCGTTGTCGGAAAGCGCATTGGTCTTGATGTTGTTGAAAATAGTTATCAATGGGTCATTCATATGTTCTTCATGGTATCACTCCGTCTCCGCCGCTCCATCCGGAGCTGATCACTACTGTAGCAAGTCGTAAGGTCGGTTTGTGACGGAGCGAGGGAATTGCTTCCCTATAGCATCTAGACGACCCATGCACGCATGGCTTACAGAGAAACGGCCCCTCCTTGTAGAGAGAGGCCGTTTCTGAGGTTCGGATGAAGCAGAAAGCCCGCTGGGCTTGTCGCGGCTAGTGAACGGTATCGCGCAAACCGAGGTTTGCATGATCCGCATTTACCAGCTTCGTCCGCCGCCGCCATTGCCACCGCGGCTTCCGCCGCCGTAGCCACCGCCAGATCCGCCGCGATCGTTGCCGCCGCGGAAGCCACCGGTTGAGCGAGGGCGCTCTTCCATCGGACGGGCTTCGTTGACCGTAAGAGTGCGGCCACCGAAATCCTTTCCGTTCCAGAGCTCGATCGCTTTCTGGGCCTCCTCCTCGGACGTCATCTCGACGAAACCAAATCCCTTCGAGCGGCCACTCATGCGATCCATGATGATGCTTGCCGAATCGACGGAACCAGCCTGTGAGAACGCCTCGCGAAGTTCATCTTCCGTCGTTGAGTACGGAAGACCACCCACATAGAGCTTCTTTGCCATGTTCTATTTCTTCTTCTTCTTTGATATAAAAATGTAAACCAACCTTTTCCCCGCTGTCTACAAGACCTTGCTTGGAAATAACTTACATTCGTCGAAACTATACCCCGTCGGGCACAATAATCAAGCACTGGGCTGTTTACAGCGAAGCGCCTCCGGGCTGCGCCTTCATAAGCTTGCCAAGCCGCTCTATTCCGCGGTGTATGCGGACGGACACCACGTTCTCACTTACTCCGAGCGCGTTCGCGATCTCGCGAGGCGTCATCTCATCGATATATCGCATGGTTATCGCCGTCCGGTAGATCTCGTCGAGTGACTTGAGCATCTGCATCGCCTCTCGCGTCGCCATCTTGTCGGCGGGGTCCGTAACCGTCTCGTCCCTGATCTCGAACCCGTCGTCCTCAATGAGCGCATCGAGCGACGAGGATTTCTTTTTTCGCGCGCCGTCAACAATAAGGTTGTTCGCGACACGGTACAAGAAGGCGCGGATGTATTCGATCTTTTTACCTTCGGAAAGATACAACCACGTTTTAGAGAATGTTTCCTGGACGATGTCTTTCGCTATTTCTCTATCGCGTACGCGAATGAGGCAATGGCGAAAGAGCGCATCGGAGTGGTCGTCGTACGCGGCGAGAAATTCCCGCTCCATATCCTTGGCCCACGCTTTTTGTGCATTCTTATCCGTCATAGGTACTGCGGGATGATTTCCATATCGCAAAGATTCTATCTTACGTGTTCCTGCGTAGGATGCCAATTGAAACAATGTAATAGAACGGCCATTCGGTCGCATGTTCATCGACGAACTATGCCTTTTTTATCATGAAGGAAAGATGAATGCTTGAGCGATGCGTTGTACGACACGACCTAATCTCTCTCGTTGAATATAGTTTCAGAAATTTAAAAGAATCGGCCGCCCCGACGATCGGGGCGGCCTCTCTGTTCGCATACTGATCGATATGCGCGACTACGAGATCAATTTCACCGGATCGCTGCGCCGCAGCACTACCCACTTGAGCGGCGACGCCAGAATGCCCATGACGGTTGGAACACCGCGGTGAGGCGATTTATACCCCCTTTGGGTCATCATCTCAGTCAGTATTTGCCGAAGCGGGATGTCGTACGTTCCCGTGAGCGGATTCGCCTCGATTGCAGCACAGCGTTCGCACGCGTCGTCAACACGGAAACGGCCGGTGCCGACCTGGATATCGCGGAACCCCGGATACACGTCGACCCAGCTCAGTTCCTCGAACGGCTCGAGGCCGGTCAGCCAGACGTTCATCCGGAAACGGTGCGGCGAGATGTGTATCCCGGCGAAGTTGGAAAGCGCTTCCACTGATGCGAGGTTCAAGAACGAAACGTAATTGCCCTTCGTATCGGACAAATTGTACGAGCCGTCAGCCTCTTGCACTTTCACGCCATCCTCCAGATTCAGCCGCTTAGCCAATCCCGCGAGGTAATCGCGAGCGAGCTCATTGATGCCTCCCATGCGGTTCGAGCCGCCAACGAAGACCGGCCGTTCGGCCGCCATTTGCGCGGTATTCATGCACACGTAGAATGCGGGCTTCGGCGCCCAAGTCGACATGTCACCGGACACGCGGCGGATCGCATAATGTCGGTCATTTTTAACGCCGACGCGTTCGTCGATGTCCAGGTAGTCAACACGGTCGGGCTGCGCGCCCTTAACGGGGTATAGATAGACGTCTCTAACGATTCCAGTACTCATGCCGTCCTCCCTTTGACCAATTCCGTAATGATCTCTACGGCATATATACAACACTTCCAAATCTTTTACTATCGGTGGACCGTACCGGATTCGAACCGGTCACCCCCACATTGCAAATGTGGTGCTCTACCAAATGAGCTAACGGCCCGCAATGAACAGCTTTTTATAGCATTATACACAGGACATATCCAGACCTCTTTTATGAACGACCGAGAAGTTGCCCTACCGATGACTTCTCGCAAGCGATATCGCGTGTTCAAGAAATTCTGTGACGGATGACCCGACCGATTCGAGCATCTGCGGGAACGATGCACCGGGGTACAATCCCGGCGTCGTGTTCACCTCTAGCAGGTAGACCGCATGCGGTGTGACGATCACGTCAGAGCGGGAGAAGTGTGAGATACCGAGAGCCGTATGCGCGACGCGCGCGATGTCCTCGATGTTCAATTTTTGGATGTGCGTGAACGAACTCGGCACCGAATGCTCGATCGCTCCGCTTTCGTGCATTTCGAAATTTAGGTGCGGACCGGTCCTTTTTACGTGTGCGGGAGGGAGCACATAGAGTTGCTCGTTCCGGAACCCTTCTATGACGCCCACCGACGCTTCCTGGCCCCGTATGTATTCTTCGACAAGCACGTTACCGAACGACTCCATGACGTCCGCTATCGCGTCAGGAAGTTCTATGATGCCGGAAGCGACCCGTATTCCCCTCCCGGCCCCTTCTGATGATGGCTTCACGATGTACGGTGGGCCGAACTGCGTAAATACCGAGCGCGCCATATCCGGCGCAGTTTGCACATTTTGAGCGCTGAATGAAACGGCACGAGGCATCCGAACTCCGGCGGCGCGGAGCGTCTCACGGGCGCGCACTTTGTTGAGTGCAATAGAAGATGCGGTCGGGCGTGCACCCGCATACGGGATCGCCATCTGATCGAGAAGTCGTTGCACCGTGCCGTCCTCGCCCACACCGCCGTGAAGTGCGTTCAACACGACATCCAGCTGCGAGAGCGCCCTCGTAGGAGTGGACGGCATGCCGCGCAAATGCCACGTGCCCGTCTTGTCGATCAAGATATCGCGCGTCTCGTATCGCTCTTCGGGGAGCGCATTCAGGATGGCGGCGCCGGTCTTCAGCGAAAGCGGGTACTCTCCCGACGTTCCGCCGCGGATCACTCCCACGATCATCCGTGTCATGCGCCCAGTATAACACCAGAGAAAAAAGACGACCTGCACTTTTAGCCGAGAGATCGGATGCGCAGCTTTTTTCGGTGCCACGTGATGCCGAAACGATGTGCTTCCGCGTTGGCAAGGGTGATATCTCGCTCGTATGCCGCGATCGCATGCGCATCCCCGATCAATTTCTCAGGCTGGTGCCTTTCGTTCTTCACGACACCGACGACGGGGATCATCAGTCCTGCTTTTTTGAGTATTCGCTGTGCCGCGCGCACTTGTGCAGTACCGCCGTCGACGACGAATACCCGAGGCAGCGGCCATTCGCTGTGACCAAGCCGCCGCTCCATCGCCTCAGTGAGCGCCGATACGTCATTATTTTGCACAGTGCGAATGATGAACTTCCGGTATGCGGCCTTGATAGTCTC
>JBAYUL010000067.1:0-5202 GCA_041675105.1 Minisyncoccota bacterium | reverse complement strand
GGTGCGCTCGTAGATAACGAGCTTTGAATAGTCGATCTTCGGAAACTTTGCCATCAGCGTTTCATAGGTCTTCTTGTCGATAGCTTCGTACGGAGCGAGGCGGTACACATGATTCTCGCGCGGCAAGAATGAAAGGCCGCCGATGATGTCCCAGTTGTCGGAGATCCATGCGACACACTGCACCCACTCCTCTTCTCCCACGGAGATCGTCGCCGACGGGTTGTGCTCGGTGAAGTTGAGCTTCACCATCTTCCAATACTCAAGCTGCTGGATCGCGGAGAGGTCGTTCTTGAAGACAGAGCCAGATGGTGCCTTGACCGGGAATTCGAGCACGTAGGTCGACGCTTCGTTCGCGTTCTGCCCCACTTCGGGATGCGCCTGCACTCCCTGATCGCGCATCATCTTGAAGAGCGAGTCGGTCGCACTGATGCGGACGCGGCGAATGTAATACTGAGAGTGCCGCGGATGAATGCCTGAGGAGCAGTTGAAGGTCTGTGACACCGTACCCGACGGCTTCACACACGTGATCGAACTTGACATCGGGATGCCGAATCGTTTTGCGTATGCGGCGTTCGTCTTCTTTGCCATTTCGCGCATTTTGCGCATGACCTTTGCATCGCGCACGACCGGAGAATCCCACTGGCCGGTGATCGATACGCCAAGCAGGCGCTCAGCCTCGCAGTTGTCTGTCCACTCTTTAGAAATGTAATTGAATTTTACGAGTGTCGACTGGTAGGTGCCGAGGAGCGTCGCAAGGCGCGCCTTGCGCATGAGCGACTTCTCCGTGTCGTCCGCGCGGGCGATCACTTCGGAAAGGTTGCAGAACTGTTTGGATTGAAGGATGATCTCGCCGCACGGATTGGTACCCACCTGGCCGATGAATCCGTTCTTCTTGCCGTACTTCTTCTGGAGGAGCTTCTGACGTCGCTCAGGCATTGTCTTTTCGAGGCTCCCACGATTGAAGATACCGCGTTCACCGGTGCCGCTCTTCATGAGCGCCACCCACTCATCCATGAGCTCAGCATTGGTCGGCTTCTGCTCGTAAACGGCGGAGTTGTTGGCCACAGATCGCCACGGGTCAGTGAGGTAGAACTGGCCCTTCTTGGCATCACGTATCTCGACATCGTCGAGGTCAGAGAGCGAGATCATGGCCGTGCGACGCACGCCGCCCGCGACCACGCACTCTCCTATTTTGCAGATGATGTCGTGCGCGTCGATGTTACGCAGGCGTCGGCCTTGGCGGCGCAGGATGCGCTCACGTGCAAAAGCCAGGAGCGAACGAAGCGGCTCCGGACCGGATGCCTTGCCGCCCATCGTCTTGAGGCGTGCACCGGCAGGACGGATCATCGAGAAATCGAAATCGACATCCTTGCCCGCGTACCAGGTGTTGAGACCAAGCGTGAGGGAGTCGCACCAACCTTCTTTGGTGTCTGCAACGACATGCATTGGGATCTTTTCTCCAGTTTGCTTTTCGATCTGCGGCAACTGCTGAATGTTCTGGCTTTCCACCGCATATCCCACGCCGCATCCCTGCATCGAGAGATACATGATCTCGGCGAAGTCCTGTAATTTCACCGGCGCAGTGAAGGAGCAGTTGTAGAAACAGGTGTTGCACTTCTTTGCCGGTGCTCCGGCGAACTGCATCGCGCGCATGCTCGGCATCACCTCTTGCTTGAGGATCGCTTCGCGGATCTCGGCATACTCTTTTTTGGTGAGTTTCTCGCCCAAGTTCTCTTTCATAAAGCCGACATAGCGATCGACGGTCTCGATCCATGTCTCGCGGCGCTGCTCGCTCTCGATCCATCGCGCGTAGGTACGCAGATAAACGAATTCTCCGAGCGGATTGTTCTTGAAATATTGTTTAGACTCCTCCGCAAGCTTCTTTACGTGCTCCGGGACCTCTCCTTGCTCTTTGCGGATCTTGGAATGCTCCGCGCGGTAGAGAATATACGATTTTGAGGCCTGCACATAGTCAGAAAGCATGAGCTGACGCTCAACTTCGTCTTGGCAGCCTTCGACGGTGGGGAGAAAGTTCTTGTAGGTCTTGGCGATGCGCATCATTTCGCCGACGACCTTATGCGCGACCACCACCGCCTCATCGGCCGAGCCCTCATTGGCGGCCTTCATCGCCTTTACTATCACACCAACGATCTTGTCGAACTCGAACGGCACGATGCGACCATCTCGCTTCTGGATATTCGGAAGATATTTTTTGTAGACGCGGTTCGTCGCCGCATCTGAGTGGGGGGCTCTCGTTGAACTCGCAGTCCCCTTGCGAGCAGTACTAGTATTGGCCATGCGCATAACCTAACTTTTAAAGTGGATGTTCATTGTACGCCTGCTATCGTCCACTGAAGAGCAAAAATGCGGTGGATAACTCAGGGCTCGGTGACTGTACCTTCTACCGTCGCTGTCTGTCGCTGCTGCGACAGCGCTGACTCTCGGCTCGGCAGCCTGCGAGACACGGTACAGAGTACAATCACGCTCGCTTGGGCCGCAGTTACAGCTCGGCGCGGTCTCCAATGCTCAGATTATACACTTTTACCCATCCTGCAGGCAGTTCGACGACATAACGGGACGACGTAGCGGGTCTATATGAGGTGGGGTAGCTATCAGGAGACACTTCCGGCGCTATATATACCACCGTGCCGTCAGCATCCAACCACACGATATCGATGGGAAACAGCATATCCTTCATCCAAAAACCGTATTCACCGTCCTCAGGAAAGACAAATAGCATCCCTTCGTCCTGCGCAAGCCCCGAGCGTCCGCTGAGACCTTGCTGGCGCGCCGCAGGCGTACTGGCGACCGTTACACGCACCATTTGGCCCTTCAAAACGATGACCGACTGTCTATGAACGATGGGGATCGATGGCGCAACGGGCTCCGTACGTGATTCCGCATATATAGACGCCACGACCGCGACGGCAACCGCTGCTGCGGCGATGTAGATGAGCGAATGTCTCATACGTTCAATCGTAGCGCGCGTCACGGATGCGTCGAGCAGCCCGTGTGCATACGCTAAAAACGCGCGCTATTGGCCTCCACGAAGTCCCAGACCGACGCGGCGACGTTGGACGGCTCACCTTCAAGGGGCAGGTAGTGCACGTCGATATATGGCAGACTGTTCGCTTCGATGATCCCCCACTTTTGGATATCCGGGTCGGATACCGGGTCGGGAATGATGAGATCAAAACCGACGAGCGGTGTTTTGAGTACTTCGGCGGCGCGCTCAAGGTAGCTGCGCAGCTTCGGGTGTTCGCTACCGAGCAGTTCATACGTACGACCGCCGGATTGTCGACCCGTTCGATGCGTGAGCGGGATCGTTATACCTTCCGGAATGATCGACTGCGGTGAGTGGCCCCTGCGCGCAAGAAACTCTCGATGTTCCGGTGTCAGTATGATGTCATGCACCCTGTTCGGCTTTTGTGCGTTTGCCCGAACCACGAGCTCTTCGATCGTAGAGAGGCCATCGCCGGTCACCTTCGGCGGGTTACCTTGGAAAAAGCCGACGAGCTTTCCCCCCACCACTGTGCCACGACACACACCACCCTCCAGATACTCTTCGAGCACGACATAATGGCAGAGCTTCTGCGCGCTCTTGAATGCACGAGCCGCTTCTTCCGCTGTTCGAATGTTCACGCTCGTGTGACGCGCGCGCGAGCCGAGACGCGGCTTCACGGCCACTGCCGTGTTCCATTCTTTCTGCGCCGCGAGCGCTTGTGAGAGCGATGTGACAGATGCGACGCGCGGTACCGGTATTCCCGCTTCCTCCAAACGGCGCTTGAGCACATATTTATCGTCCATATATTCAGCGCTTCCCTTGCGCAAGCGCGCGGAGATGGGAATGCTCTGGAAATATCGCCATACTCCGTGCAGATGCGCACGATAGACCTCCGTGAGCGACCCGAAGATCGACATCTGCTCCATGCGTATCCCCCGTCGCTGCGCTTCTTCCCACACCACTTGCGAACGGTACGTGTACGCCTTTGTAGCGTCGTGAGCGAAACGCGTGACCGGCAGCGATGCGAGGAGCGGGTATATATACTCTTCCGCGCGATCGAGAATTGAATCCTCGATCGACCGCAAGAATGTACGGAACGCACCGCGCGTTGACGGAGCGCGGGCTGACCATATTGAGAGAGATTGCGTGCAGTACGTTGCGAAGTGATTTACGGGGCTATTGCCGCAGCCCGTACATGCGCCGGGGGTTTCCTTGTATTCGTGGGGCGCACCGTCGAGCATCTCTCTATATTACATCGCGATAACAAAAGTCCCCTCTTCGGGGACTTTTGCCTCTTAATGAGTGCCGAGTGACATAGGTATTCACGCTGGCTGATAACGTCCCTACAGTATACATCCCGCCTTTCAGCACAATGCCACCCCCGTGGATAAGGCATTATTCATCTGTCCGTGATGCGTCTATATCGATCTTGCTTTGAATATTCCGTAATACGGGTCGACAGTGATCCTTTTGCCGTCGAACTCGAGCGACAGCCACTGATGCATGAAAAATGATCTGACCAACCGCCTTTTGATCTGTATCTCGTCATCAGCGAACATGCCGGTGTTCACCAGGATAGATTTGAATAACCTGTTCTGGTTGTGACACCACAGAAATTGATTCTTATCGATCATCTCTTTTGTCGAGAAATCTCCCAGTTGGAACACGCTCAGCAAACTGCGCACCTTTAAGAGATCCGTGTGTCCGGTATAGGTGTCTTGCATGTAACGGTACACGTTCTCAACAGTCTGATATTTATCAGCACTGCGCAGTTCGGAAGCGAGCTTTATTAATTCCGGATACCGTTCAATACGCGACCGCAATAAATAATTTGGGTACAGACAGTAGGGCCACACTTTACAAAAAAAGAGATACGCGAGCAGTAGGTAAATGATGTTGGCCATGGGTCCTGGTACCTGAATGTGCGGAGGCGGTGAGATTCGAACTCACGATACCTTGCGGTATGCCGCCTTTCCAAGGCGGTGGAATAAACCACTATCCGACGCCTCCCTTAGGTGAGCAGTATACGGTATGCACACGCTGGAGCAAACCGAATATCCGATAGGGCGATATATCGCTATACTAGACACATGTCTCATGTGTCAAAAATAAGAGTGCAGCCGAAAATATCTCTGCGAATCAAGCAAAATCTCATGAGCGCCGCTGCGGTAGAAAAAGGCAGGCTGTTGGATGCCCTG
>JBAYUL010000066.1:0-5239 GCA_041675105.1 Minisyncoccota bacterium | reverse complement strand
GGATCATTTCACCGTGACCGACACCTGCCGGAACCGTGATATGGATCTCTTCCTGCCTTCGCGCAACGCCCTCGCCGTGGCATGTGTCGCACGGAGTTTCGGGCACTTGTCCTCTGCCGTGGCATCGCGTACACGCCCTCGTGGTCGTGAACGTGCCGAAGAAGGAATTACGAGTCTCTCGCAATTCGCCTTTCCCGTTGCACGCCGAGCACGTCACTAGAGCGGAACCCTTCTTGGCACCCGTACCGTTGCAGGTATCGCAGACACCTACTTTTGCGATCAGGACGTTCCGCTCCGCGCCGAATATCGACTCGCGGAACGTAAGCTCAATGTCGATCGATATATCGCGGCCGCGGCGTACACCCTGAGTCGTGCCTGCTCCGCCGAAGAATTCTCCGAAGATATCTCCCAGATCGAACTCCTGGCCCTGGAAGCCCTGAAAATTGGAGAAGTCGAAGCCTCCGAAGCCTTGCGGGCCGCCGCCAGCGAATGTCTTCCCGTACGTATCGTATTCGGCACGCTTCTTCTTATCTGAAAGTACGGAATATGCCTCACTCGCCTGTTTAAATTTCTCCTCGTCCCCGCCCTTCTTGTCCGGATGGTATTTCTTCGCGAGCTTGCGAAATGCTTTCTTTATGTCCTCCTCGCTCGCGGTCTTTTGCACACCGAGTATTTCGTAATAGTCCTTCATCGACCCATTATAGAGGCCTCATATTTTAAAAGCAAAAGGTCGGCACGTTCATAGATATTCCCGAATAAGTTTTTCATAACGCCATTTCTGCGTCTTTGGAAATTTATGCATGCGTGCCGCCATCCAGAGCGCGCGGCAATATGAGAAATCATCAAAGGCGGCTGCGAATCCAGCGTGTCCCGAGGCTTTCAGTCGCGCATCAAATCCGAAGATGTAGCGCGTGCGTTGCGCGTCACTGAAACGCCAGGGAGCCTCATATTCATACCCGCCGCTCTCCGGGAACCAGTCTATGGTGACAAGGGCGCACGTAACATCGAATCCCAGAGGAGCTGAAATTGCGTCTTCCAGATCGAGAACACCGCGCGCGCTGATGTTCGACGGGTTGAAATCGCCGTGTGAGAACACGAATGGGAACTGCTCTATGGTGCGCAACGCCTGATCGAATCTGACCTGGATCCTCTCGGCGTATTCGGGAAGCTCCTCCTGTATGGTCGGAAGATGTACACCTCGAGCGAATGCACCGCGGTCGGCTGACATGACCGCTTTGGTCTGGGCGTCCACGTAGCGCTCCGTGATCGTTACGAATTCATCAAATGTACGGTCAGCGATCTTTCCTGTGGACTTGAACTCATTCTCGAAGCGTACCCTGAACGTCTCACCAAGCGATTCTTCAACGAAGTACCGGTCGTCATCGATCGTACCCTCAGCTGAGATCGTTGCCACAGGAAACTGAAGCTGTTCCATGGTCCGGTGCACCTCAAGGTCTTTCTGGATCCTGCTCGCGGGACCGATACGAAGATATTTGTCACGCGAGCTGTAGACCGCACATAATGAACGCTGCGCGCGCACCAGCGTGAACTCCTCGCCGTCAATGATGAGGCGCTCTTTCATTCGTTCACACTATCACGCCGGTCAGTTGGCGGGATCTTCGGGTGGCTTCTGCTCCTGCGGCGGGGGCGTCTGGTTCTTCGACATTGCCTCCTCGTCCGCCTGAGCCTTGGCGACGGCGGGGCCTATGGTGCTCATAGCGGCGGAAAGAGCATCTGATGCCGACTTGATCGTTGCGACATCGCCATTGGTGCGTGCATTCTTGAGCGCATCGATCTTTTCCTGCACGTTCTTTACGATGTCTGCTCCTGCGGCAGCGCCGTGGTCTTTTATCGCCTTTTCGGCGCCATACACCAACTGCTCAGCGGTGTTCTGCGCCTCGACAAGGTCCTTTTTCTTCTGATCGGACTCCGCATTCGCCTCGGCGTCCTTGCGCATCTTCTCTACCTCGGTGTCGGAAAGGCCGGATGACGCTTCGATACGGATGGACTGTTCCTTGTTCGTTGTCTTCTCTTTCGCTTTTACTGAGAGTATGCCGTTGGCATCGATATCGAACGTGACCTCTACCTGCGGCATGCCGCGCGGCGCCGGCGGTATGCCGTCGAGATTGAATCGTCCAAGCGATTTGTTGTCCCCCGCCATAGGTCGTTCACCCTGGACCACATGTATTTCGACGGACGGCTGATTATCCGACGCGGTCGAGAATACCTGCGAGCGCGATGTCGGAATGGTCGTGTTGCGTTCGATGATCTTTGTCGCAACGCCGCCCATGGTCTCAATGCCGAGCGAGAGCGGGATCACATCGAGGAGGAGTACATCCTTCACATCACCCTGCATGATGCCGCCTTGAATGGCTGCGCCGAGCGCGACGACCTCATCGGGATTAACGCTCAGGTTCGGCTTTTTGCCAAAGAAGGCTTCGACCGCTTTTTGCATCGCGGGCATGCGGGTCTGTCCGCCGACCAGGATCACTTCATTGATATCCGGATTCTTGAAGGGAGATGCCTCCATTGCGCGCTTTGTAATATTCATTGCGCGGTCGATGAATTCCGCCGAGATCTCTTCGAGCTTGCCTCGTGTGAGCTTGATAAGCAGGTGCTGCGGGCCCGCATCGGTTGACGTGATGAACGGGATGTTTATCTCGGTCTCCAACGCCGTTGAAAGCTCTATTTTTGCCTTTTCGGCGGCCTCGTCGAGACGCTGGCGAGCGAGCGCGTCGTTGCGCACGTCGACTCCGGAATCCTTTTTGAAGGTGTCAGCGAGCCAGTTCATGATCTTCTGGTCAATGTCCTTCCCGCCCAGGTGTGCATCGCCGTCTGTCGAGCGTACCTCTATCACGTCGTCGCCGACCTCGAGCACGGAAATATCGAATGTACCGCCGCCAAAATCGAATACGACGATCTTCTCGTTCTTTTTCTTGTTGAAGCCGTATGCGAGCGCCGCAGCCGTCGGTTCGTTGATGATGCGCTTCACATCGAGACCCGCGATCTTGCCGGCATCTCGTGTTGCGGCACGCTGTGAGTCGTTGAAGTATGCAGGGACAGTGATCACCGCTTCGGTAATGGTCTCCCCGGTGCTTGCCTCCGCATCGGCTTTCAGCTTCTGAAGTATCATCGCAGACACTTCCTCCGGGCGATACCACTGTTCGCCCATCTTAACTTCGATGCCGCCGTTATCTGATTTTCGCATCTCGAACGGCACGGCAGCTCGGTCCTTTGCGACGTTCGCCTCGTCGAAAGTGTGGCCGATGAATCGCTTGATCTGGTAGATCGTGTTTTTTGGGTTCGTCACCGCCTGACGCTTTGCGATCTGTCCCACAAGACGCTCTCCGGTTTTCGACAGCGCGATGATGGACGGTGTCGTTCGTCCGCCTTCGGAGTTCTCTATGATCTTCGGTTCTCCGCCGCTCACGATCGCCATCGCGGAGTTGGTGGTACCAAGGTCAATACCAAGTATCTTAGCCATAATTTTGTTGTTTAGCTCGTAACTTTCGGATAAATATTATGCCACATCTGCGTAGCTGATACTACTCCTCGAACTTCTTTATTACAACCTGAGCAGGCCGTATGACGCGCTCTCCGCTTTTATATCCGAAACGGAGGATGCGCACAATACTTCCCGGCTCACCTGCGATGTCATCCCGCTCTTCCACCGCGTCGTGTAAGCGCGGGTCGTATGCTTCACCGATCCTCCCGAATCGCTCGATGCCGTGACGTCGCAGCACATCAAGGAATTGATTGCGTATTTGGTCGATCCCGCGTGTCCATTCGGGATCCATGGACTGCCAGGCCGCAGCACCGGTGGCCATATCAAAGCTATCGAGCGGAGCGATGATATCTTCTATAAGCGCCTCGCGCGCTTTCTCACCTGCACGCTGCGCGTCGAGCATGAGCTCACGCCTCAGATTCACTGAGTCGGCTTTCGATCGCTGCCAGCCATCGAGGTACTCCTGCCGCTGCGTCTTCACCTCCTGGAGCTCGTCTTTGAGCTTCTTCATTTTTGCATTGACGGCACCGACTGAGCCGAGCTCGTCCTCGGGTTCAAAATCGATATCTTCGTGGGCCTCGGGAGATGCCTCGTGCTCATCGCGCTTCTTCATAGAGAGCGAGTATAGCAAAAGCCCAGTTCATGAGCAAAAAATCCGCCTCTCGGCGGGTTCTCTGTTTTAGCGCTTCGGTCACAACTCGACTCGGCTTGCGCCTCGTCGGTCGCGACCCCGCCTCGTGACCTCGCCCTGTGGCTCGGTAACACTCCGGCCGAGCAAGCGTAAAGAAAAAGGAGGCGTAGGCCTCCTTGTTTCTATCGCTTGCTCCACTGAGGAGCTCGGCGAGCGCCTTTGAGTCCGAACTTCTTGCGTTCTCGCGAACGTGGATCTCGCTTGAGAAAGCCCTTTACCTTGAGGTCTTTGCGTTGCTCAGGATTTATCTCGATCATCGCGCGGGAAATGCCAAGACGGATGGATTCAGCCTGCGCCTTTTTGCCGCCGCCCGACACCTTTGCCGTGACCATGTATGTTGCACCAAGCAGCGCGAGCGGTTCGTACGCGGTCTTCATCATGATATTCAGCGGGAAATATTCCTTCGCATCCATGCCGTTGACCTCCATAGATGTGCTCTTTGCGGGCGTGATGCGCACGCGCGCGGTCGCTGTTTTGCGTCGTCCTACTGCTTCTGTGTATCGTGCTGTTGCCATAAGGTTACCTGTAGTGAGTAAGATCTAACTATGCGTTTACGATAAGATTCTTCATGCGACTCGGACGCATCGTATTGTTCGGAAGCATACGCTGAACAGCGCGGCGCACGGCCTCGCCCGGACCCTTACGCTCATCGAGCTGCTTGAGCGATTCACGCTTCTGGCCTCCGGGGTAGCCAGAATACGTGGTGTAGATCTTCTGCACACGCTTTCGCTCGCGGATGTACAGCTTGGAGGCGTTGTTCACCGTCACTTTGACCTTCGAATCGATGTTTGGTGTGTAATCAGGCGTGGTCTTGCCCATGAGTATTTTTGCGGCTTCGGAAGCGACACGTCCCAAAGTGCGCCCCGATGCATCTATAGTGTAGGTTTTCTGTGTCATATGCTTATTGTACGAATTCAATGCGTGCCGCCTCCCCGACACGAGTTCCCACTCGGCCGAGACGTACGATGCGCGTATAGCCGCCGGCGCGTTTGGCATAACGCGGTGCGAGCGTATCGTGCAGCTTCTTTACCGCCTCAGCGGAG
>JBAYUL010000065.1:0-5292 GCA_041675105.1 Minisyncoccota bacterium | reverse complement strand
GGCGAGCGCGGTGCGCATGTCGACCCATCCATGCACCGTCCAGTCGCGGAATATCGACGGATGCGCCGGATCATATGGATTTGGAAGCGAGATCGCTCCTGTCGAGAGGATCTGCTTGCCGGGATCGATGATGCCCTCCGCGAGCGCTGCGGCGGCGAAGATCGGCTTTACGATCGACCCGGGTGTGTACGCTCCCGCGACCGCACGATTCAAAAGCGGTGAACCTGCGCTCGCCGACGCCGATCGTACGGCGGCGTTGTCCCCATCGGTGAACGCCTGGTGATCGTATTCCGGAAAACTGGTAAGTGCGAGTATCTCACCCGTTCGTACATCCATGATCACCGCCGCGCCGCCCTTGAATCCCATGTTCCGAGCATGCGCCGAGAGTAGCGAGAAGAGCTTGCTCTGCACTTCGGCGTCGATGGAGAGCGTGAGGTCCTTCCCCTTGATGGGGGGCGACACGATGTTCTCGCGCTGTACATGGCCGAGCGCATCGGCTTCCGTCATGCTGCTGCCGTTCTCACCGCGTAGATCGGCATCATACGAGAGCTCGACGCCGGATACGCCGGAGTAGTCCTCCCGCCACCACGCACCCTTTTTGTCAGCCTTCGGATATTGCAAAAAACCGATGAGATGCGAGAGCCCGGGGAGCGGAATGTATTTTCGTAATGCGAATGTCTGCTTTTCAACACCGTTTTCCGTGGACGTTGCGATCTGCGCCTCGTTCCACGCAAGCTCTTCGCCCGTCCGGTCGTAGATGAGACCACGCGTCGCAAAGAGAAGGGCGTGGTCGAGGGTGTTCTCTCTCGAGATCGTTTGATAGGTGTCGCCGTGTGCGATCTGAAGTGAGAACGCGCGATATCCGTACACGCCCGCCACCAGTGCGAACACAAGACCGACCGTGAAGATAGAGCGCACTGCTACAGGCCGCTCGACGCGACCCTCGAATTGCCCCTCATCGTATTCGGGAAGGTTGGTCGAGTCGAGAAAGATCTCGTCGGGCGCGATTTCACGCGTCCCGCTGCGCCGTCGCTTGAATAACATCTGCCTACTATACCCCGCGTGGTACAGATATTGAAAACGAACATGAAGACACGCTCATCCGCTGGCCGATCGACGTGTCCTCAACTGAGGAACTGCGACCGGATCGGTTCGAATGCCCACACCACCACTATCGCGCCTATCGTAAAATACGGAAAAGACGCGGCAATGCCAGCGGCCGGCTCCCACATAAAATCAATGGAAAGTCCGAGCAAAATGATCTCCCAGGCGCGGTAGCGAAACGCAAGGACGAGCATGCATATGACCGGTATCCACCAATGCCCGATAAGTGCGCCGCAAAATCCGATGAGTGCGATGGTGATGCGCATAGGTTCTACGGCGTCACTACGTAGACGAATCTGAGGCTGGAGAGGTTGACCGGTATGCGTATGTATACGGTCTGGTCCGCGTTCGCCGGATCAGATCTCACATTGCCCACCACACCGACCGCCCGGCCACCGTACGCCGGCGCGACGACCGCATCCCCTACTTTGACCGTGATGTCACGCGGCAGAATAGCGCGTGCGTTACCGCCACCATAGCCACTCGCGACCACGCTCGCACCTGCGATGCGCACGTCGATCGAAGCGTCAGCGGCGAACGTCTGATTTACGAGCGATGTTCTCGATCCGACATCCGACACCGTGCCTGCGACAAATCCGGCATCGGTCAGCACGAGATCTCCCGGATGCACGTCATTCGCTCCTGCTCCGATGAGAAACGTTCCGTACGGTGATGCGATAAGCGACGAGACGATGGGAGCGGTGACGCCGCGCTCCGTTCGCACCACCTGTTCGAGCGCGCGCAAGCCGTCGTTCTCATCTTTGAGAACGCTATACGCTGCGGCTCGCTCTTCGGCCCGCGCGAGCTGTTCGCGCAACATCGTGTTCTCGTCGGCAAGCGCGCGGTGTGACGCGAAGTACCCGCTATTGAAAATAGTGCCATGAATGCCGGAGCTGGTCTGCCAGAGGACCGCGCCGAACGTACGGAGTTTGGCGCGTATCATGCCTCCCGATATCACGTCGATGACGAGGACCACCACAACGACCAGCGTTGCGATGAACAAACGGCGTCGGGCTGAACGTCCACGGGCGCTTGCAAATGTGAACCCGTCTCTCATGGCTATTCCGTAGGCACGAGCTCGTCGTCGCTTCGCAGCATCGATTCCCGATACGCATCCAGATCGGTGAGAACGAAGCTGGTGCCGCGTACGACGGCGGTCAAAGGATCCGGGGCGACGATGACGGGCACACCGAGCGCACGGGTAAGGAATTCAGGTAGTCCACGAATGAGTGCGCCGCCGCCTGCAAGGTAGATACCGCGCTGCATCACATCGGAGATGATCTCCGGCTGCGTCGTTTCGAGCACCTCTTTGACCGATTCCACGAGCTCTTCGACCGAGTGGCCGATGGCGTTGCGCACGTCTTGGTCTGAGATGACGATCTCCCGCGGAAGCCCCGTAACGAGGTCGCGGCCGCGTATGATGGCCTCGAGCGGCTGCCGGCTCGGAGCGACGGATGCGATCGCGATCTTGATCTCTTCGGCGCTCTTCTCGCCGATAAGGATCTTGAACTCGTTGCGGATGTGGCTGACGATATCCGAATTGAATTTATCACCCGCAATGCGTACGTTGCGCGCATTCACGAGGCCGCCGAGCGATACGATGCCGATATCGGTCGTGCCTCCGCCGATGTCGATGATCATGCAGCCCTGCGGCTCGTGCACCGGCAGTTCGATGCCGATCGCCGCTGCCATCGGTTCTTCGATCACATGCACCTCGCGAGCGCCTGCCGCGCGCGCCGCGTCGCGGACCGCGCGCACCTCGACGGACGTGATGCCCGACGGCACGCCCACGACGACGCGCGGGCCGAGTAGCTTCGTGTGACCCGCCTGTGCCTTATTGATGAGGTATGAAAGCATTTCAGAGGTGACTTCGAAGTCGGAGATGACCCCATCGACGACCGGCTGCACCGCTTGGATGTGCGGCGGCGTACGACCCATCATGTCCTTCGCTTGTGCGCCCACCGCAACTACCTGACCCGTCTTCGTATTCATCGCGACGATCGACGGCTCATTGATGACGATACCGCGCCCTTTCACATAGACGAGCGTGTTCGCGGTCCCGAGATCGATGCCGATATCATTTGAGAAAAAGCCGAGTATTTTGTCCTTCCAGATGCGCAGCGTATTCATACGTTCCGTTATGCCACGAGATGTTCGATAATGCCACTTTCCGCGATAAGACCCGTCGTCCCCATGGCGCGACTCACGACTTCGACGCCGCCCTGAGACATTGTCTTTTCCGAGACCACGAGCCGCACCGGAATGCCGATGAGGTCGGCGTCGTTGAACTTCTCGCCGGCACGCACATCACGATCGTCGTAGAGCACGTCGATATTATTCTCGCGCAGGAGCTCATAGAGGCGGTCGGCCTCCGCGGCAATGTCGGCGTTGCCGCCCGTGATCGATATGAGGTGCGCGACGAACGGCGCGACCGATTTCGGCCACACGATACCCTTATCATCCGAGAGTACCTCCACGATCGTTCCCATAAGACGCGTCGTACCGATGCCGTAGCAACCCATCACAGGCTTTTTCTCGGTGCCGTCGCTCATTTTGAAGGTGAAATCGAACGCATCGGGATATTTCTGTCCAAGATCGAACACGTTGCCGACCTCCGCCGCCTTTGCCGCCTTCAGTTGCGCCTTGGAACACTTGGGGCAGGTATCTCCTTCCTTCGCCTTCGATACTTCAACATTGGCGCAGTGGGTGCATGCATCGCAATACACGATATCGTCCTCGCCCGCGTCGGTGAGCACCATGAATTCGTATGAGAGTTTCTCGCTGAACGCGCCGCCCGAGGCTTCGGTGACCTTCGCATTCAGTCCGCATCGTGAAAACACCTTGAAATAGGCCTCCTTTACGAGGTTGTAGAAGCGTTCGAAATCTTCCTGCGACTCATGGAAACTGTACATGTCCTTCATGCCGAACTCCCGACCGCGCATGATGCCGCTCTTTGCACGAAGCTCGTCACGGTATTTTTGCCCGATCTGGTAGATGGCCACGGGAAGGTCCTTGTACGAGCTCGCATATTCTTTTGCGATCGGCGTGACGATCTCTTCCTCGCTCTGGCCGAGGGCATACTCTTTTTCGGTGCGACTGTTGATCTTGAACAGCACATCGACGCCATCCCATCCGCCGGTCTGTTTCCAGTTCTCGCTCGGATGCAGCGTCGCCATTTGTGTCTCTTGCCCGCCGACCGCATTCATTTCTTCACGGATGATCTGTTCTATCCTGCTGAGCACTCTGAGACCGAGCGGCATGTATGAATACACGCCGGCCATTTCCTTGTGAATATATCCGGCACGGATGAGGAGCTGTGCATTCTTTGCGACCTCATCTTTGGGTGCCGACTTGCGTGTCTTGGTGAAGAGCTTTGATTGGCGCATGTGTGCCACATTCTAGCGCATATTGTCTGAGCCCGTAGCTTGACACCTGTGCGAATTGAAGACCTGGTAAGAGGCCCTACATGCTTCTTTCATTGCGACCTTGTTACGCTGCGCGGTACATCTCAATGCACCGGCGAGCATCTACAGAAAGAGCGAGTACGTGTTGCGTAAGTGAGTATGTGATCTTTCGAGTTCTTGGATCTTCTTTGATCCCCGGCGACACGAACATCCATAGAGGGCACCAATGGCAGCGACAGCGGGTCAGACAAAAGCAGACGCACGCGACGACGTATCACGACAGACCAAAGATCCCACTGAGACGACAGTGCTCAGTGGCATTCGTGAGAACGACGAGTGGCGGAAGGTCGTCGCGATGCGATGGCATAAGGGCCTCGTCGATATCGATATGCCTGCCCGCGCGTAGCGGGTCGGCCGAGCGAGAGGAAGCGCACCAAGAAGAAGCGGCGCATGCCGCCAAATAAAAAAGCCGACGGAGCCAAGTCTCCGTCGGCAAAACTATTAGTGGGAATGCATATCCCTTACGTAAGAAGACGTGCAATGTCGTTATAGGTCACCGTGATCATCAGAATGATGATGAGCGCGATGCCGAGTGCATTCAATATTTGTACCGCAAGACGCGGCGCGGGACGGCGCAGCAGCGCCTCGAGCGCGACCACAAGGATACGCCCGCCGTCGAGCGCGGGTATCGGTATGAGATTGATGACGGCGAGGTTCACCGATATGAAGGCCGCAAGAGAAAGCACGTACCCTATTCCGCTGCGCGACGCCTCACCGACGACGC
>JBAYUL010000064.1:0-5398 GCA_041675105.1 Minisyncoccota bacterium | reverse complement strand
TAAATCTGAGCGCCCCCGCCGATGCAAACCATGTGCCGATCGATCTCCTTACCCTTTGCGATGGCGTCTTCGACCGATGCGGCGGGGATCACTCCCGCACACGACCACGAAGGATCGCGCGTAACGACGATGTGCTGACGCCCCGGAAGCGGCTTGCCGTCGTTATAGCCAATGATGGAATCAAATGTCTTTCGTCCAAGAATAAGCGGGTGGCCGAGCGTCAACTCCTTAAAGCGCCTCAGGTCGTCGGGTATGTGCCACAGCAACTTGTTCTCCTTTCCGAGCGCGCGATGCTTTCCGATAGCGGCGATCGCCGTGACGGTCGGATTCATATAGCCGAATATACCATGCAAAAAGAAAGACAGCGGCCCGTAGACCGCTGCCGTATCATCTCGCCGTTAGCGAGCGCTATGCTTCGCGACACGCACCGCGCCGCGGGCGATGTCGTCGATCGTGTCGTAAACCGGGAAAGATCCGCCAACGACGTAACTGAAGTTTCTGACGATGACATTCAACCCCGGGAACTTCGGTTCGGCACCCAACACAAATCGCACACCCTTATCGTGACGCATCCAGCCGCGAATCTCGCCGATTTCGCCTCGCGTGTCGCGCGCATACGATTCCCCATCCGTGCGCGGTTCCGTTGTGCTCTCTTCCGGGAGCCAACACAATACGCAACCACGGTGAGCCGTTAGCGCGGCACGCTCGATGAGGTCGCGCTCCCATGGAAGCTGGTATTCGTATTCACCCGTTTCGCTGGCGCGGACGAACTGCATCATGGGGTCCCCAGGACCGTACCGACATGGTATCGCGGCTACGAATTCGCCGAGTTTCCGATCGTCAGCGTGATATCGCACGCGCTCATACATCGTGCGCTGCCAACCCCCGCCCCCCAGATCCGGGCCCATGAAAAAAATAACGGGTAGCCGGTTGAGCTCTGGGTCTAGGCACAATTTCGGCACTATGGCGACCATGATCCGTCTCCTTCGCCTCGTTTGAGCACATCTCTCTGCACACTGCCACATATCTCGGGTGGCGCAAGACTAGACTCTTTCCCGCAGGGGCTATAATGACCGTCCATGCAATCGTATGAAGTAGAAGTGAAAGCCCTCCTCGGCAGCGCACAGCGCGCACAGGAATTGCGGGATGCGCTTAAATCGATCGACCCCAACACGCAGATACTCTCGCACAACCGGCAGCTCAATCACTATTTCGAAGGTGGCACGCTTGAGAAGTTGTGCGACGTAATGGTCGTTCACCTCTCGGAACACACGCTCGAAAAACTCCGAGATTTTGCAAAACGCGCAAAGAAATTCTCCGTTCGGACGCGCGATAAAGACAATATTGTGTTGCTTGTGATCAAAGCGTCGGTCGGAGACGACACAAGCGAGAACGGCGTCACGCGCATGGAACTTGAGGAACACTTGCCGTTCACGATCAACGAGCTCGACGATCTCGTACTCGAGGCAGGATTCACGTATCAGGCGAAGTGGTCACGCGAGCGAGAAGAATACCTGGTGGACGGTATCAACGTCTGTCTCGACAAGAACGCGGGATACGGATACCTCGCCGAATTCGAGATCGTTGTCGATGATGCGGCGCAGCTCGGTTCGGCCCGAGTAAAAATAGACGAATTCATGAGGAAGGTCGGTACGGTGGAACTCCCGCAGGATCGATTGGAACGTATGTTCTCGTTCTATAATGCGCATTGGCCGGAGTATTATGGCACTGATAAGATCTTTACTATTGAATGATATCCATATGTTTCTCTCCGACACCGACATAAAAAAGGCAATCGCAAAAGGTGACATCACGCTCAAACCCTTCGACGCAGCGCGTCTGCAGCCCGCCTCGTACGACATTCTGCTGGGCAATAAATTCATCGAGAACGACGCGAGCTCGACACACTTCGTCGACCCCTCGCGTAAGATCTACGCAAAAACGGCGGAGAAGATCGTGAAAGACGGCGATGAATACGTGCTCCACCCGGGCGTATCAGTACTCGGGCTCTCAAAGGAGTTCTTCGGGACCGATCACTATCTGATCCAGGTCGGTGGCAAGTCCTCGCTCGCGCGCGTCGGCCTCATGATCCACAACACCGCAGGCATCATCAACCCCGGCCACTTCCTCAATATCACCTTCGAGATAACGAATCAGAGCAACATTCCCATTATCTTGAGACCGGGGATGGAGATCGCTCAGATCACCTTTTCGATGCTCTCTTCCCCGCCGGAGCGCAACTACAAAAAGCTCGGCCGCTTCGCGAAGGACAACTGGAAACACTTTGTACCCGCAAAATCGACAAAACCGAAGTCCGTGCGAAAATAGACATATGGAAAAGCGGCACCCGGAATATCAATACTTGGACCTTTGCAAAGATATTCTGGACAACGGCGCCGACAAAGAGCTTTTTTTTAACGACGTCGTCCTCGAGGAATACAAAAAGAAGGGCCAGAAACCGCCGTTCATACGTTCCGTGTTCGGCAGACAAATGCGATTCGACCTCAGTGACGGCTTTCCACTCCTGACCACAAAGAAGACGTTTTGGCGGGGCATTGTCACTGAGCTTCTCTGGTTCCTCTCGGGCAGCTCAAATATCAGACCGCTCCTCGAGAACAACAATCACATCTGGGACGAGTGGGCATGGAAGCACTACCAAATGTGGTCGGACAAGAAAGAATTCGCTTCGCAGCAGGACTTTATTAAACGACTGGCCGAACTGCCATCGGATGACCCGTTCGTGGTGAAATGGGGCGACCTTATTACCATCTACGGACGTATGTGGCGACGCTGGCCAGCAAAAGATGGCCGCGAGATCGACCAACTCGCGTGGGTCATACAGGGCCTCAAATCGAAGCCGGACCGAAAATCGTATGTCGTGAGCGCCTGGAATCCCGACTTCATATACGAGATGGCGTCCGAAGGACAGAAATCACACGTCCCGCCATTTTGTCACACCATGTTCCAGTTCCAGGTCGCGAACGGCAAACTGAACCTTGGCCTCTACCAACGTTCGGGGGACCTCTTCCTCGGAGTTCCTTTCAATATAGCGAGCTATGCCCTCCTTTTACTCATGGTCTCTCAGGTCACTAAGATACCGCCTGGTGAATTCGTACACACTTTGGGTGACGTACACATCTACTCGAATCACTTCGACCAGGTGAAGGAACAGATCGAGCGACAACCGCTGCCATTCCCTGCCGTAAAGCTGAACGCCGCTGTCACCGATATAGACGGATTCAAGTACGAGGACGTCGTGCTTGAGAACTATCAGTCGCATCCTTCGCTCAAAGCGGAAATTGCGACCATAGGCGGTTTTTCACAGAAAGCAGAGGCAAAAAACTCATGAGGATATGATCTAGCTACGTTCAACTTCGTCGTTATTAACTCACTTCACCGTATGGAATTATATAAACGCATCAGGAAGCAGGACCCGAAGATCTACAAGATGATACAGGGCGAATGGGATCGCCAGGCAGACGGTCTTGAACTGATCCCTTCGGAAAATTACACATCCCCCGCAGTGATGGAAGCGATGGGCAGCATTCTTACCAACAAATATTCCGAAGGATACCCGAACCGCCGCTACTACGGAGGCAACGAATTCATCGACGAGATCGAGACCGAGGCTATTGAGCGCACAAAAAAGATCTTCGGGGTCCCGTTCGCGAACGTCCAACCCTATTCGGGAAGCCCCGCGAATCTCGCTGTGTACGTGGCGACCTGCAAGCCGGGCGACACCGTAATGGGACTCAATCTGCCCGACGGCGGACACCTTACGCACGGATGGAAATATTCCGCGACCGCGCTCTTCTACAAGAGTGTCCCCTACCATGTGCAGGAAGACGGGCGCATCGATATGGAAGAGGTGAGAAAACTCGCACACGAGCACAAGCCAAGATTGATCTGGGTCGGCGCGACCGCGTATCCGTACCTCTACGACTACAAAGCATTCATGGAGATTGCAGATGAGGTCGGTGCATTCGTCGCAGCCGACATCGCGCATGTCGCGGGTCTCATTGTCGCCGGAGCACACCCGAGTCCCGTCGCTCACGCGCACATCGTCACCACCACCACCCACAAGACGCTTCGCGGCCCGCGCGGAGGCATCATCATGACGACTGCGCGCGGCATCAAGAAAGACGCAGATCTCGCTCAGCGAATGGACAAAGCGATCATTCCGGGACTGCAAGGCGGGCCGCACAATCATCAGACGGCGGCGATCGCTATAGCGCTCAAGGAAGCCGCCACACCGGCATTCAAGGCATACGGCAAACAGATCGTTAAGAACGCGAAGGCACTGGCAGAGAGCCTAAAAAAGAGCGGTATGAAACTGGTCTCGAACGGTACCGAGAACCACCTTATTCTTCTTGACCTCGTACCGGTCTTCGGTCCCGGGGGCGGACATTTTGCGAGCGACGCGCTTGAAGTCGCGGGTATGACCGCGAACAAGAACACGATCCCAAAAGATCCCGGCTCTGCGTTCTACCCGAGCGGCGTCCGATTGGGTACTCCGGCACTGACGACGCGCGGTATGAAAGAAAAGGAGATGAAGAAGGTCGGCGAGTGGATCGCGCGCGCTATCCAAGAAGCGAGCCAGTACCGCCTTCCCGCAGACACAAAAGAACGACCGGCATATCTCGCCAAGGCAAAGACCGAACTTGCGCGAAACAAAGAACTCAAAAAGATACGCCAAGAGATCCGCGCATTCTGCAAACGATATCCGTTGCCGCATCTTCCCGTGAAGCGCTGACCTTCACACGCGGACGCGTCGGACGAGACAGTATTCTTCGGAATACCGATGTCACAGGGTATACTATGGCGTGCTTTCGCTTGCCCTCATACCCTTTCTGCACATCATCGGATACCCCGGCATCTTTCTTATTATTTTTCTCGAGTCGGGTGTCTTTTTCGGGTTCTTTTTGCCGGGAGCGTCGCTACTCTTCACCGCCGGTTTGCTCGCGTCCAAGGGCGTGTTCAATCCATGGATACTGATACCGTTGGTGACGGTCGCTGCGATACTCGGCGACAATGCCGGCTACTGGTTCGGCGCCAAGGTGGGCATCAAACTTTTCGAGCGTCCCGACTCGCGATTCTTCAATAAAGCGCACTTACGTGCCGCACACGATTTCTATGAAAAGCACGGGGCTCGCGCTGTCATCCTGGCGCGTTTCATCCCCATCGTGCGCACGTTCGCGCCGATCGCGGCGGGCGTCGCCGAAATGAATTACCGCCTGTTCGTCCTGTGCAATATCGCGGGGGCATTCTTATGGGCTACCTGCGTCACCTCGCTCGGCTACTTTCTGGGAGAGCGCTTCCCGATCATTCAGGACTACATGACGCCCATCGTGCTCGCCATCGTGTTCCTTACGATGGTGCCTGTCTTCCAAGAGATCTG
>JBAYUL010000063.1:0-5453 GCA_041675105.1 Minisyncoccota bacterium | reverse complement strand
TAATGGATCATTTCGGCCTGTGGTTTGCGAATGCGGTTATTGCGGTGAGTAAGACCGAAAAAGCTTTTCTCTCACGTCGCACCTTTGGAAACAAGCGTATACATGTAGTCTGGGACCCCGTAGATTTTAACGATGCGTATCTTCCTGCGAGAGCGTCCTCTTCTGTCGTTGTCGGCTACATTGGCAACAGCGCGTGGTACCAAGGACTCCAGCATTTGATCGAGGCGGCCAAGATCCTCTCCTCTGATGAGCGCGTTTCATTCCGGCTCGCGGGTTTTGATTCAAACGACGAGAAGATGTTTCCGCGGCTTTCACACGTTTCGTATATTGGGAGAGTGGAGCGCGCGGGCGTCATCGAATTCCTGCAGGGATGTGATGCACTTGTCTCTCCGAGGCTTCCTGCCAAAGTAAGCAATTTGCAATTCCCGCACAAGCTTTCCGAGTACTTGATAGTTGGCAGACCCGTTATCGTCTCGTCTGCGAGCGATCAGCCAATGGTCGTACGCGACGGTAAGTGTGGTATCGTCGCGGAGCCATTGAGCGGGGAGAGCATTGCGAACGCCATCAGGACGATTGCCGACCTCCCAGCGACTGAGCGGGAGGCATGGGGCAGGCGCGCGTATGAATACGCACACGAGCACATCCACGCAAAAGTGTTCGCCAAAAAGCTGGGCGATGTGTACGCTTACGTTCTGCGGTAACATAGCACCATGACTTCGAAACCATATAGGAATATTCTTGTAACGGGCGGCTGTGGATTCGTCGGCTCGAGCCTCGCCCTCCGAATGAAAGATGTTTACCCGGAGGCCACAATAACGGCGTTCGATAATTTTTCCCGTCGTGGATCGGAGTTGAATCGCCCTCGACTCGAAGAGCGGGGGATACGGGTCGTTGAGGGCGATGTGCGCAACCGCGAACAGTTGGATGTTTTGGCCGCGGATCTGATACTGGATTGTGCGGCCGAGCCTTCGGTTCTCGCCGGGCGCGATGGAACGCCGCTGTACGTGACGGACGTAAATCTCGGAGGCACGCTCAATTGCTTGGAGCTCGCGCGAAAGCACCAGGCCGACTTTGTGTTTCTTTCAAGCAGTCGCGTATATCCGATAGCACCCATTAATGCGCTTGCATGGGAAGAGGGGGAAACGCGTTTTGCTTTATCGAACGAGCAAATTGTTCCGGGTGCGTCAGGTGCAGGCATCGCCGAAGGTTTTCCCTTGGACGGCGTGCGTACGCTCTATGGCGCGACCAAGCTTTCCTCGGAGCTCTTTGTCCAGGAATTCATCTCGACGTTTGGCATCCGTGGCGTCATCAATAGATGTGGCGTCATCGCGGGTCCGTGGCAGTTCGGCAAAGTTGACCAGGGGTTCGTCCCTCTGTGGGTCGCACGACATATTTTTGGCGGGAAACTCACCTATATTGGTTTCAAGGGAGAGGGTAAGCAGGTGCGGGATGTGCTCCATGTCGATGACCTGTGTTCGGCGGTCGTCCTTGAGTTGGAACATATCGATGAAATGAATGGGCAAGTGTTCAACGTGGGGGGCGGGCTTCAAAATACGGTTTCGCTCGTAGAATTGACGCAGATGTGTCGCGAGGTGACCGGCGTGCAGGTCCCGATCGAAATAGTTCCCGAAGGCCGCCCGGGGGACATCCGTTTCTATATCACCGATCACCATGCGTTCACGGCAGCGCTCGGCTGGAAACCCGAAAAGAGCGTCCGGAACGTGGTCGAAGACACCTACCGGTGGATGAAAGAGAACGAAACAGCCCTGCGACCAATATTTGTATGACCGCTGATAGGAATATTAGGTTCATAGATGCCGCAATGAAGAAAATCGGGGCCGCAGGAGGTATCGTTCTTGATGTGGGAGGCGGAGAGAGATTCGGCAAATGGCTCGCACAGTATGAAAAAGAGTTGCGGGACTGTGACTACAAGACATTCGATTACGACGCGTCCACGGGGGCGGACATTGTCGGCGATATCCATAAGATGCCAATCCAAGACGGATATTGTGATGCCGTTATCTGCTCCTCGGTACTTGAGCATGTGCGCGACCCCCTGACCGCGATGTCCGAATTGCGCCGCATCTTGAAGCCGGGTGGGCGTATTTTCCTCTACGTACCCTCTATCTACCCGTATCACGCGCGGAAGGCACACTATCCGGATTACTGGAGGTTCTTTGACGATACGATGCGCGAATTATTCTCCGGTTTTTCTAAGGTCGAGATCGAGAAGCGCGGAGGATACTTCTTCGCCCTTTCATTCTTTGTGCCAATGCAGCATAAGCTCCGCTGGCTCTTGAATCCGCTTATGGGATTTCTCGATTCAGTTTTCAGGACGGAAAAGCGCAGCACAACGGCGGGGTACTACGTCTTCGCGGTAAAATAGTCCGCCCGTTTTACTTCAGAGCATTTAGCGCGCCTTCTATTTTTGCCCTGACATACGTCGGGATGTCGGGGTCGTTCACGTCGAGCCATTTTGCCTCGGTGTTCTGGTCGTCCAGTGATATTTCACGCTCGCTGATAGTACAGGCAAAATATACGTTGATGGCGTGGTAGTTGATACCCTCAAATATTGAATTCGGACTTATCTCATTCAAGACTCCTGCCTGCACAATATCCGCTGGCCCAAGTACAAGGCCCGTTTCTTTTTTTGCGATACGGATTGCCGCATCCACAAACTTCTCATTTTTATAAAGTCTTCCGCCGAAACTATAGAACATTCCCGCGTACGGCTCGCGAGCGCGACGGCCAAGTAGCGTCTTCGTTTTTTCGGGATTCAGAAAGATGATGTCCACTGTCGCAAGCGGCATATCCTGCATCGCCGTACGATATCTATCGAGAGGCAGTTCTCCACCTACAGGTAGTTCACTCATGCGCTTGTTTTGTTCAATGCCTCCAAGTCGGCCTCAACCATGATACGGATAAGTTCCTTGAATTTTACCTTCGGTTTCCAGCCGAGCCTTCTTTTTGCCTTCGAGGCGTCGCCGAGCAGGATGTCGACTTCGGCCGGGCGATAGTAGTGCGGGTCGATCTCTATCAGGGTCTTGCCGGTATTTTTGTCGATACCTTTTTCGTTCCTGCCTTTTCCTTTCCATATGATGTCGAATCCCAAAATGCGGCCTGTTTCTTCGACGAGCTCACGTACGGAGTGCGTCTCACCTGTAGCGAGTACGTAATCGTCCGGCGTCTTTTGCTGAAGCATGCGCCACATGCCCTCGACGTAGTCCTTCGCATAGCCCCAGTCGCGTTTGGCATCGAGATTGCCGAGATAGATCTTTTCTTGCATACCGCGGCTGATGCGCGCCATACCCGCTGTCACCTTGCGCGTGACGAATGTTTCGCCGCGGCGGGGCGACTCATGGTTGAAAAGGATGCCGTTGACCGCAAAGAGCCCGTAGCTTTCCCGGTAGTTCTTGGCGATCCAGAATCCGAACACTTTCGCGCAGCCATACGGCGAGCGTGGGTGGAACGGCGTCGTCTCTTTCTGAGGGACTTCCGCGACCTTCCCGAACATTTCGGACGAGGATGCCTGGTAGAACCGGGTTTTGATGCCCGTCTCGCGGATCGCGTCGAGCATGCGCAGTGTACCGAGCGCGTCGACGTCGGCGGTGTATTCCGGGATATCGAAACTGACACGCACATGGCTTTGGGCGCCGAGGTGGTAGATCTCGTCGGGCTTCACTTTTTCGAGGATGCGGTTGAGGCTGCTGGTATCGGAGAGATCGCCGTAGTGCAGAAGGAGGCGTACATTCCGCTCGTGCGGATCCTGCAGGATGCTCTCGATGCGTCCGGTGTTGAAGCTGCTCGAGCGGCGGATGATGCCATGCACCTCGTATCCTTTTTCAAGCAGCAACTCCGCGAGATAAGAGCCGTCTTGGCCGGTGATCCCCGTGATGAGTGCCTTCTTCATATGTTGCGTCGCATGGTAGCGTCGGCCTGACTATTTCGCAAGCGGGGAAGCGCGACACGATTGCGCGCTCGTGAGCCAAAGTGCATACTTCGGCCCATGAAGCGGAACAAGATGTCTCCACGACAGGTGGCTGTTTCCGGAGGGTTCGACCCCGTGCATATAGGCCACGTCCGAATGTTCGAGAACGCAAGGAAACTAGGCGACAGACTTGTCGTCATTCTCAACAACGACAACTGGCTTCGAGCAAAGAAAGGGTATGCATTCATGCCGCAGAAAGAGCGTGCGGAACTGTTGCGCGCACTTCCGTTCGTTGATGAGGTGTACATCACGAAACACGGCAAAAACCCGTCTGACTTGAGCGTGTGCGATGCGCTTAAAAAGGTGAAGCCGGACATTTTCGGCAACGGCGGTGATAGGCGCAGTACGAAGGACATTCCCGAGGCTGTCGTGTGCAAGGATCTCGGTATCAAAATGGTCTTCAACGTCGGCGGCGGTAAAGTACAGTCCTCGTCATGGATGATTAAAGGCGCGACCCGACCGGTCTTGCGAAGCGTGCGGCCATGGGGCGAGTACTACGGGTGGGACAAGGGAAGCGGGTGGAACCTCAAGACGATATACATAAAACCCGGAAAGCGCCTCAGCTTGCAGTACCATCATCACCGCTCCGAGTGCTGGCTCCTGGTTTCCGGCGACGCGATGGCTACCGTTCACGAGGACTCGGGGAGAGAGAAGAAAGTCACACTCAAAAAAGGAGAGACATTCCTCGTTCGAAAAGGACAGGTGCACCGTTTGGAGTCGAAAAAGGGAGGCGTCGTCGTCGAGGTGGCCTACGGCGCATTCGACGAGGACGACATCGTCAGACTCGAGGACGACCACGGCCGCATGAAGAAGAAAGGGTGATTGTGCTAGAATATCGACACTCACCGAATATGACGACGCTTGAAAAGACGCTTAAATGGATCGTGATCGGAGGCATATTCCTGCTTCCGTTCGTCCCGCTCCTCGTCACGACGTCGCTTTTCTTTCCGTTCATTACGGGGAAGAACTTCGCGTTCCGCATCATTGTCGAGATCATCGCCGGTGGCTGGCTTGCGCTGGCGCTCGTGAGTCCCGCATACCGCCCGCGCCGCTCATGGATACTCGGCGCGTTCGCCATATTCGTCCTCCTTATCGCCATCTCTGACGCGCAGGGCGTGAATCCGTTCAAGAGCTTTATGAGCAATTACGAACGCATGGACGGTTGGGTGACGATCGCACACCTCTTGGTGTACACCGTCGTCGCTGCGGCGATGATGCGTACGGAGCAGCTGTGGAAGTGGTTGTGGTGGGTCACGCTCGGCGTTTCCGCGTACCTCTCGCTCTATGGACTTCTCCAGGTCCTTGGGGTCACGACGCTCGGGCAGGGCGGAGCTGCGGGGCTTTCGGCACGCGTCGATGCGACGTTCGGTAATCCGATCTACCTCGCCGTGTACATGCTCTTCCACATATTCATCGCTGCCATGCTGTGGACCCAAAACCTGAAAGAGCGCGGTGGGTATCGGAC
>JBAYUL010000062.1:0-5544 GCA_041675105.1 Minisyncoccota bacterium | reverse complement strand
TTTTATTCTGCAAATGGCGGGCGAGTGAGCGGTATTCAAGCCCGAGCTCGTTCATGCGCTTGTACGTAAGCCCCGCCGCGCGCAATCGTCTTGCCTCACCTATCATCCCACCTGGCGTTCGCGCCTGCCCTCCGAAGCCTTGGCGAAGGCGGGCGAATAAGCGAATAGTTATGTTTTTGCGCAATACGGCATCCGGCGGAGCGATACCTATCCACAGAACATTATATAAAGGACGGTCCTTTATAGCCGGGACGGTGCCGAGGGCGGCGGCTATTTCAAGAGCACGGATAATGCGGCGCTTGTTGTTTGGTTCGATGGTCTTTGCGCGGCGCGGGTCGCGGCGCGCAAGAAGGGCAAACAATTGCTTGGCTGATTTGTTCTCGAGACGCGCGCGTAGTTTCAAATCGGGTGGAACATCAGGCAAGACAATGCGCCCCACGAGCGAGTCGATATAAAATCCTGTCCCGCCAACGATTATCGGTAGTTTGCCGCGACCTACGCAATCTTGGATGGCAATGCGCCCCAGTTCGACGAAATCGTTCGCGCTAAAGTTCTTCTTGGACGACGCAACATCGAGCAGGTGATGTGCCACGCCCTGCATTTCCCTTTTCGTTATCTTGCCGGTACCTATATCCAGTCCTTTGTATACCTGCCTTGAATCGGCAGAAATAATCTCGCCGTTGAATTTCTTTGCGAGCGCCACGCCGAGGGCGCTTTTGCCCGAGGCGGTAGGACCAAGAATGATAAGGACGCGCTGCTTCATGCAGCCCACACTACTTCAAAACACCCAATAATTGAAGTACTATGCGCGTACGCCGGAGTGGCGGAATGGTATACGCACACGACTCAAAATCGTGCGGGGCAACCCATGAGAGTTCGAGTCTCTCCTCCGGCACCAAGACAGTTAAGCCGAGAGCATGTCTCTCGGCTTTTACTGTTTTTTGACGGGAAGCGACTCGAAAGCGAGCACCCGGGTCCCGTCAGCAGACGGGAATGTGCGAGCAGGGCCGAGAAACGTTTCCGAGCGACGGCGAGAAAACGTGTTCTTGGCCTAGTCTCTCCTCCGGCACAAGAGCAGAAAAACTCACGTGATATAATCGCGTTCATGGCAGGGTCCTACATTCAAGATTCAATATTCTGGGTAGAGGTGGAGCGCATAAAACCAAACCCATTCCAGCCACGTAAGAACTTCGACGAGGCCGCGCTTGCCTCACTCGCCGAGTCCATACGTCAGTATGGCGTACTCCAGCCGCTCACGGTGACGCGCAAGGAGATAGAGCGGCCGGGCGAAGGCATATTCGTCGAGTACGAGCTCATCGCAGGGGAACGCCGTTTGCGCGCATCAAAAATAGCGGGCATCGCGCAGGTTCCGGTCGTCATCCGATCGGCCGAGGACACGGACCGCATGAAGCTGGAACTTGCCATCATCGAGAACTTGCAACGTGAAGACCTTAATTCGCTCGACCGGGCGAAAGCGTTCAAGCAGCTTGCCGATCAGTTCGGTCTCAAACACGTCGAGATAGCGCAGCGGGTCGGCAAAAGCCGCGAGTACGTATCCAATACGATGCGCATACTGCTCTTGCCGCAGGAAATACAAGACGCGCTCGAACGCGGCGAGATCAGCGAAGGGCACACTCGTCCGCTCCTTATGCTCGCTGACAAGCTCACGGAGCAAATGGTTCTTTTCAAAGAGGTGGTGGAACGTCGCCTTACCGTGCGCGAGACCGAAGGGCTCGCGCGGCGAGCTGCCGTCGAAAAGGTGCGACACAAGGCGCTTATGTCGCCGGACCTGCTTTCACTTGAGAAACAACTTTCGGAGCGCCTCGGTACGCGCGTCCGTATCGAAAAGAAAGACACGGGTGGCAAATTGACCATTGATTTCTTTTCACCCGAGGACCTCACGCATCTGTGCCTTACACTCACGAAGCCCGAAGGACAGCAGGGCGTCCCCGCGCAAGCGGCTGCTGGCGCGCCTCTCCCGACGCTCGCCGAAGAAACCGCACTCAATACGCCCGCCGCAGAAGCGGTCATCGAGAAGAAAGATGAACCCGAATCGGATCTCTACTCGATCAGTAACTTCTCGGTCTAAGACTCAGCGCGTTTCTGCGCTGCCGCAAGGGCTGCGCGGATGTGCTTTTTTGCCATGTTGGTCTTGGCAATGTCGTGCCACTTGCGCGACGGCTTGCCCGAGGGTTTCGTGATGATCTCGACCATGTCGCCATTACGCAGCGAGGTGTCGAGCGAGACCATCTTCCCATTGACCCGCGCTCCCGACATCTTATTGCCGAGGTCCGAGTGAACGGCATATGCAAAATCGATCGGTGTTGCTGCGACGGGCAAGTCGATAACGTCGCCTTTGGGAGTGAACACGAACACGCGATGGCTGAAAAAGTCGGTCTTGAGCGTTTCAAGGTATTCCTGTGATTCGGCGTCGTGTGCGTGCGCAAGGTCCTTGACCCAACTTGGAACACCGCCTCCGGTCTCCGGTTCTTTCTGAACGGGTTTCCCGCCGGGGAAAAACTGGCGTATCCACTCAAGACTACTGCGAGAACTGCGCGAACCCTCTTGTCGTTCCTTATACGTGAGGTGTGAAGCGATACCGTAGAGGGCCTCCCGATGCATGGCTTCGGTGCGCAGCTGCATCTCGAGCGCGCCGCCATCACCGGTATACACGGTCGTGTGAATACTCTGGTATCCGTTCGGTTTCGGAAAGGCGATGTAGTCCTTGATCTTTCCCGGCACGGGTCGCCAGTGGGCGTGTATGACGCCGAGCGCGGCATAGCAATCGGCGACCGTAGGGAACACGATACGGAGCGCGCGCATGTCGTATATTTTCGTGATGTCCCACCCTTTGCGCTCGAGTTTGCGGTACATGCTGTAGATGCCTTTCATGCGCGCCTCTGCGCGGAAGTTGCGCAATCCGGCCTCGCCGAGCTCGCGTTTGAGGTCGTGTTCGACTTTCTCAAGTCGCTTCTCATTTTCACTTCTGCGTTCCTTGAATATTTCACGCGTTCTTTCGTACTCTTTTGGATACGCCCACGGAAATGCTGCGTCCTCCAATTCTTGCTTGGCGACGCTCATACCCAGGCGGTCAGCGATGGGCGCGTAGATCTCGAGTGTCTCGAGAGCTATTCGTGTGCGCTTCTCGACCTTTGGCACGTGTTCGAGGGTGCGTGCATTATGCAGACGGTCCATCAATTTGATGATGAGAACGCGGATGTCCTTTGCCGTTGCTGCGAAGAGCTTGCGAAGCGATTCCGTATGACGTTCCATGCCGCGGTATCGCAGGGCGCCGAGCTTGGTGACACCTTCAACGAGCGCGAGCACATCGGCACCGAACAATTCTTCAATGGTCTGCGGCTTAACGCCCGCGTCTTCGATCGTGTCGTGTAAGAGCCCCGCCGCAATGGCGTGCGCATCGAGTCCCGCATCGGCGAGGTAGAATCCGACCTCGGCGGGATGGATGAAGTAGTTGGCGCCTGAGTATCGCTTCTGATCTTTGTGCGCTTCTCTGGAAAAATCGTACGCTTTCGTCACCAGCTCCACATCCTCGATGCTCTTACTCGCCATTGCGGCTAGAATATCTTGAAGGGAACGAAGGTTTGCTGTACTCATTTAGAGATAATACTGCCAGCGCCGAACTTGGCAAACCAAACTATTTCGACAACTTATGCGGGTTGTGATTTGGACACGTCTTTTTGCTGCAACGTTCGGGGATGGTCTTGGTCCCTTCCATCATGAGGGAACCGCACATGTCGCACGTCTTGCCGGTCGGCTTTGCCTTTATGGCATTGCGGCAATCGGGGTAACTTGAGCATGCGTAAAAAACGCCGAACCGTCCGCGGCGCTCCATCATCTCTCCTTTGCCGCACGTCGGGCAGGTGACGCCGGTTTTCGCCTTTTCGAGTTCGGCAGGGTCTTGCTTTACGAATTTGCACTTCGGATAGTTCGAACATGCAATGAATCTGCCGAAACGGCCTTCTCGCTCGATGAGCTTACCGTCTTTGCAGTCCGGGCACGCTTCACCGATCTCGCGCGGCGGCGCGATCTCAGCGCCATCTTCTTTGCGCGCGCCGAGACACTCGGGGAACTTTTTGCAGCTCATGAATCGTCCGTTGCGTGAGAGCTTGTATTCCATCGACCCGCCGCAGATAGGGCAGGGGAATTCGGCCGGCGCATCGCCCATACCGGTGATCTTCGGTATCTTCGCCTTCGACTTCACCGCCTTCGCGAACGGGCCGTAGAAATCTTTGAGCGTCTTTTCGTATCCGCGCTTTCCCTCCGCGATCTGGTCGAGCTCGTCTTCCATTTCCGCAGTGAATGTGTCGGATATGTAGTCGCCGAAGTTCTGTTCGATAAATGACGAAACGACATCACCCGTTGCGGTCGGGATAAGCGTGCGACCCTGCTTCTCGACGTAGTTTCGAGTTTCGAGCGTGCGGATTATGGACGCGTAGGTCGAGGGACGGCCGATACCACGCTTTTCAAGTTCTTTAACAAGGCCCGCTTCCGAATATCGTGCGGGCGGTTGCGTTTCTTTTGCCTCGCTGTTCGCCTTTATAAGCGTGAGAGCATCGCCTCCTGTGACCTTCGGAAGCTCCACATCCTCGCCTCGCGCGCCTGGATCGGCAGCGAGCCAACCTTCGAATATCACGCGCGAACCGTTGGCGGTAAAGTCGGGGATCGTGTCACCTTCAACATTGGCGACGACCTTGGTTCGGAGCGTCTTGGCATCCGTCATCTGGCTCGAAAGCGCACGTGCGCGGATGAGCTCGTACAATTTCTTCTGATCCTCATTCGCACCGCGTGAAGGTTTCCTCGGATCGGTCGGACGGATCGCTTCGTGGGCCTCCTGTGCGCTCTTCGACTTCGTTTTATACACGCGCGCCTCGACGAATTTCTCACCGAACTCGTCGCGAGCGGTGGCAACGAGCGCGTCCTGCGCGTCTTTGCCGAGATTCATGCTGTCGGTTCGCATATACGTAATGAAGCCTGCTTCGTAGAGTTTTTGTGCGACTCCCATGGTGCGCGAAGGCGAGAATCCGAGTCGCGTCGAAGCGACCTGTTGCAAGGTCGATGTGGTGAACGGACCGCGGGGGGAACGAGATGCCTCCGATTCGTCGACCGATCTCACATGCCAATTCTTCGTTTGAGCGGCTTTCAGAATGCGCTCCGCCTCCTTTTCGGTCGAGGGCTCCTCAACACAGGTGACAGTGAACTGTTCGCCTTTTTTCGTGGCGACGTCGGCGCTCACGACCCAGAACGGCATTGGTATGAACGCGCGGATCTCGCGTTCGCGCTCCATCAGGATGCGAAGTGCAGGGGACTGGACGCGGCCCGCAGAGAGACCGTAACGCACTTTTTTCCAAATGAGTCCCGAGAGGTCGTAGCCGAAAAGCCGGTCGAGGACGCGGCGCGCCTCCTGCGCTCGGACGAGTTCTTCGTCGATGGCGCGTGGGTTCGCGAGCGCATCCTGTACGGCGCTCTTCGTAATTTCATGGAACACGATGCGCTTGGGCTTTTTGAGGCCGATCGCCTGCGCGA
>JBAYUL010000061.1:0-5625 GCA_041675105.1 Minisyncoccota bacterium | reverse complement strand
CAGGTCGGATACGCGGCGATCGTCGCCGAGTTCGTGCACGTCGATGGGATCGTACCGTTGGCGAATTTGCAGTAGGCGCCGGTCTTTTCCGGCATCATGATCACCGCATAGACTTGGCCGTCGCTGCAGTACTGATAGGCGTTGCCCGCGATCGTATCGGCTCGCGACGGATCTTTGGGAATGGACGCTATGTAAGCCGGAGCGAGCCCGGAGACCGCACCGGTCATGAGCGCGCCGACACTTACCGGATAGGCGGAGCTGTTGGAATCATAATAGAGTTCAAGCGCTGTCTGCACCTGTTTGAGGTCCGCGAGACGTCGCGCGTCACGCGCCTTGATGCGCGCGCCGTTGAGCGAAGCGAGTACCACCGACGAGAGCATGCCGATGATCGCGATGACGACGAGGAGTTCGATGAGAGTGAAGCCGCGCTCCGTTTTTTTCTTATGATTCATATACATTCTATTGCTGCCCAGTATTTTGCAGGAACGGCGATTGTTCTACGGCGCCGGAACCACTCGATCGGCTATAAACGAAGAACGCAATGATAAGCGCCGCTATTGCCACGGCGATAAGCACGTATTGTGCCTGCTCACGATTCGATGCGAGCCCCCATTGCACTATTTTGCCGGTAATGTCTGTTCCGGATGAAGCCTCCGGCGGGCGACCAAATTCATTGGTCTGATTCTCAAACTGTAAATCTGTCATGCGGTAAGTATACCCCACGTTACAGACCTATTAATCGTAATGTGGATAATCTTAATCAAGAGTATCGAGGGCCTCGATGCGGCGCGCATGTCGCTCTTCGCAGGGATACTCAGTTTCAAGCCACTTTTTTACGGCACTTTTTGCTTCGTCGAGCGTTAAAAAACGAAGGCCGAGTGATAGGCAATTCGCATTCTGATGTTCTCTCGGAGACACAAGAATATCTATCTCTTTACCGCTCATGTCCGTCTGTTTTCTGGCCGCCTCGCCATAATAGACCGCACAACGGACTCCCCTGAAGCGATTCGCGGCCATTGCCTCTCCCTGTCCGGAGCCTCCGGCGATGATCGCCCTGCTCTGAAATCCCTTATGAGCATCGTCAACAAGCGCGCGCGCTGCTACGGCGATAATGCTCGGGTAGTCATCATTCGTATCGAGCTGATATGCACCACAGTCTTCGACCTCATGGCCAAGTTCACCGCGCACAAAATTCATCAGTTCGTTCTTTATCTCGAACCCCGCGTGATCGGCCGCGAAGTATATCTTCATACTAGAGTTTTGCGGCTACCGCCGACACATGTTCCAAAAGCGTATGGACGTACCCCATTTCGTTGTCGTACCACGCAAGCACCTTTACCAGGGTCCCGTCAACGACGCGCGTCATCGGGAGGTCGGCGATCGCGCCGTACGGCAGCCCCAAAATGTCCGATGACACGAGTGGTTCTTCGGTCACGGCAAAGACCCGCTTCCACCGATCGCTTGCGGCGGCCTTTCGGAGCGCGTCGTTCACCTCTTCAACGGTGGTCGGACGCTTTGATACGAACGTAACGTCGACGATGGACCCCGAGGGTACAGGCACGCGCACCGCGATGCCGTCGAATTTCCCTGCCAGGTGCGGGTACGCGAGCGCCGTTGCTTTTGCGGCGCCGGTAGATGAAGGCGAAATATTGTGCGCACCTGCGCGACCCCGGCGGAAATCATCCGGCGCCGGCGCATCCACTATCGCCTGGGTCGCGGTGTATGCGTGCGTGGTGTTCAATATCGCGCGCTCAATGCCCACACTCTCGTCCAATATGCCGATGAGCGGACTCGCCGCGTTGGTGGTGCACGACGCGTTCGAAGAGATGTCACACGTACCGAATTTTTCTTCGTTGGCTCCGATGAGAATGGTCTCCGCTCCTGCGCCCTTTGCCGGCGCGGTGATAACTACCTTTCGGGCCCCGGCATCAATGTGTGCATGCGCCTTTTGCGCATCCGTGAAAAAACCGGTCGATTCGAGCACAATATCGATACGCATATCCTTCCATGGCAGCTTCGCCGGATCGCGCTCGGAAAGCACCGGGATAGTCTTCCCGTTCACGACGAGCGCCTTGTCAGCCGACGATACGGGAAATGTTGCGCGCCCGTAGACCGAGTCGTATTTCAAAAGATAGGCAAGGTTTTCCGGTGAAGTGAGGTCGTTGACCGCCACCACCTCGATACCCTCTCGCCCTTGTACCGCGCGCATGAAACCGCGGCCGATACGTCCAAATCCGTTTATTGCGATCCGTGCCATACCTGCATTGTACCGCACTGTTCCGCACCTTTTTTTGTTTCGTTGAGGAAAACTCTCCACCGCGTAGCTCTCGTCGAAGCGAACGCGGGACACAAAAAATGATGTCTATGTTACGATTGCGCGGGATGCAACAAGGGAGGATCTTGCATCATGATCATAAACATTCACATGGGCCCACGGACCGGCGGGCCGGGTGAGTCGCGTCGACGATATGATACGCTCACCACCCCTTCCGGCACGGTGGCAACACTCTTGCATGTCGAAGAAACGCTCGGGCTCACCGACATCATCGGTGTCGACGAGTCGTTTCCCGGCGAAACGGCAACGAAACAGAAGATCGGCCATATCATCGAGCAGGATATCGCCGAGGGTCGTCGATCCTTTCTTCTGTTCACGGTGCTCCTCTACAATGCGGAGCGCACTGTGCACTACGTCCGCGAGCTGAAGCAGAAATACGGCGACAAGATCACGATCGTCGTCGGTGGACAAATGGTCCCGCTCGCCGAAGAGGCGTACCGGAACAACGCGGACATCGATGTCGTTTGCGTCGGAGATGCGGAAGCCATTCTTCCCGATCTGGTTCGCGACATGCGCGAGAACATGGCCCTAGCAACGCACGGGCTCAAGCGGCGGTACGAAGGATGGGTCAAGGACCTGGCAGACCAGAGGTTCGCCGGGGTATCCTACGACCGATTCTGGATGATCCGCGAGCGTCTCGCCACGCAAAGGCTGATCTCGGCGGAGTTCGGTGAACGAAATCCGCGTGGAGAGCTCGGATTCTCGCAACTCACCATCCAGGGCCCGGGCGGACCCGGGTGCGCATGGGCTGCCGGCAATAAGGATGGGGCGTGTTCGTTCTGTGCGCTACAGAACATCACGTCAATGAGCAAGACACCGCTCCGCGACGCGCTCGAGAATGAGGCCAGGGTCGCGAAGCAATTCGGAGCTGATCGCTTGTTCGATATTGCGAATCAGTTCCTCCCCTCTCTGAAAAGAGCGGAGATCAAGCGGTGGCTCACTGAGTACATCGCGCTCCGCGGCGAATTGGGGATGACGAACAACAAGTATGTGTATCTGACGGTCAACTCAGTGGATGACGAGATCGCCGGTATGCTCAGGCAGATCGGCATCAACGAAGTGTATCTGGGCATCGATCACTTTCACCCCGATGCGCTTGCGTCGCAGAACAAACCGTTCCGGACAAGCATCCAGAACGGGGCGAGCGTAAAAGCAAGCCAACTCGATAGCGATGCGCTCGAAGAGCCGGTCAGCAAAGACATGCTCGAACGAACGCTGAGTGCGCTCAAGGCGAACAGCATCTCCTTCAGGGCGAGCGTTGTCGTCGGAGCGGCGCACGAGACCGAGGAGACGCTTGAGGCCGTCCGCAGGGGCGTCCGAGAGATCTTCACTCGGTTCGAGAACGCACGCTCCATCCGCATCTCCTCCGTCAAGATCATTCCGGGCTCGCGCATCTTTGCCGAGATGCAGGAGAGCGGCCTCTGTGCGGACGTCTTTCTGAACTTCAAGACGCTCGGGTATCTCACAGCGAAGGAGCAGGATACGCTGAACCGTACCTACGTGAACGAGCTCAGCGAGATCTCCTACGACCAAGTCGAAGCGATCGAGCGTGAAGTACTCGAGATGAGCCGGGAGTTCGGCAAATCGGAGTACATCATCGAGGATGATCGACTGGCGATGTACAAGACAGCTGTTGCGGAATAAGAAATTCCGATCGAATAGCTTTTGAAATCGACACCCGGCGCAGCTCGCGCCGGGTGAATTCTTTTTGGAACACTCGAAAAGCACTGTTACGGTGCAGTGCTCGTCGAACTCGATGATGATGTGGATGTGGATGTGGATGTGGATGACGCACTGTCATTCGTCGGTACCGGCGCTGATGTGTCGGAGCTCGTCGCGGTTGGTTCGCTCAAAGGCGTGGTCGGTGGAGAGACTTCGGTCGAAGTCGCCGTTGTCTCGTTGGTGGTGGTCGCTGTTTCAGGTATTGGAATAGGTGTAGGTGTAGGTGTAGGTGTAGGTGTAGGTGCGGGAGATGGATCACTTGTGCTCGTTTGCTGTGTTGGTGCGGGAGCCGATACGATCACCGCACCTGCGGTGTCGATCTCGCCGCCCGGATCTTGGACGTCACCGACGAGTACGACCCGGCGCACCATGATGGTCGATCCGTTCGGATCGGTCGCGCGGTATTCAATGGCGCTCACTGACGACGTCGACGTTTCTATCAAGGGGGATGTCACCTCGTTGCCGTCTTGGAATATGTGAATGCCCACGTTGGTGTGATACGGGTCAATAAGCACCGCTCCCAGGTCTGCGTAGCCTACGCCAACTCCGATGCGTGCCGGATTGTTACCGAGTAATTGCAGGCCGATCTTGAGGGATGGCTCTGATGCGCTTTGGGTAGACGTGTCACCACCCGCGTTCGCAGCTGACGCGACCTGTGTTTCCGGCGGCGGCTGAACCACCGGTGTATAGCCAGGCAGCTCTTCCGTCGACGGGTCGAGGAATTTACCAACAAGCCCGCCGTACGCAGTGGCGACGATTTTTTGCGTCACGCTCTTTTTTTCTATTGCTTGCACCTCCATGAGATATGCGAGTTCTCGCTCGGTCTTTTGTTTGAGCTGTTCGGTGACATACACGCCAAGATCCCGATATGGGCCAAGATCTTCCTTCGAAACCTTCATGACCTCTCCCTTGATAACGTCTTGCCAGACGCTGTCCTTAAGGTCGATGGTGGAGAAATTGTATGCCACATAGTATTGCTCGGCATCTTCCGTAACGCCGGTGATCTCCACGTGCGGTGCGAATGTCGAGAGATCTTTATTCGCGATGTAGGTATTATCGATCGACACCACTTGCTGGGTAGCCGAATAGATCGCGCCGGGGTCAGTCGCCGCGAAAACGCCGCCGGCGCCAAGTACGAGTATCGAGAGGGCAATGGGGACTGCGTTATGATATTGAAGGAAGTTGAGGAATGACATATCGCTGCCGGATATTCCCTATTCTAGCATCCGCCGGCGCACACCATATACCGCGCCCCTCCGTCTTCATGGTGACCTTAGTTTCCGCAGAAGTTCCATGGCGGGCTCAAAATCCTGCTTTAAAGCAAGCGAATGTTTGACGAATACCAGTGCGCGCGCGCTATCTCCGAGCTGACGAGCGACATCTGCCTGCTGGAATGGGATATCGGGCCGGGCAGGTGCAAGAGCCGCAGCCTGAGACAGCGCATCCGAGGCTGTTTCCAAACTTCTCGGAAAACCTATTGCGTTGAGTGAGATGTAGAACACGGCTCGTGACAAATGAGCGTCCGCACTGTGCCTGTCGGATAATGCGGCATGATCCATCAGCGCTTT
>JBAYUL010000060.1:0-5678 GCA_041675105.1 Minisyncoccota bacterium | reverse complement strand
CGTTCTTGAATTGAATTTTTATTATTTGTGCCTTTGCGGGAGCGTTTTCGGGGCGCGTATAGGTAGTGAGGAATCTTTTCACCTGCGGGATAGAAGCCGGGTTCTCCACCTCACCGCCTTCCCACGTCATGCCCCACATATTGTCGTCGACGGAGTACGGGAAATCTTTCTTCACCGGCACGGGAATGTTGTGCTTCAGTGCATACGCGATCTCGACATCGCGGTCCATGTTCCATTCGCGAACCGGCGCGATTATTTTCATGTTCCCGTCGAGCGCGAGCACGTAGCCGTCGAAACGCACCTGGTCATTCCCCTTTCCGGTACAGCCGTGTGCGATACAGGTGATGCCTCTCTTGTGCGCGATCTCCACGCCCTTTTTTGCGGTGATGGCGCGGCCGATCGGCGTAGAGAGATGGTATTCGCCCTGATATGCGGCGTTCGCCTTGATGCCCTTGGAAATAAAGTCGTCGGCGAATTCTTTCTTCACGTCAAGAACGATGGCCTCTTCGGCACCGAGCTTGAGGGCCTTCTTCCGGATCGCTTCGAGGTCATCCTTCTGCTGGCCGATATCGAGCGTGAGCGTGGTTATCTTGGCGCCGTAGTGATCCTGCATCCACTTGAGCATCACGGAGGTGTCCAAACCGCCGGAATACAGGAGGAGGACCTTATCAACCGCATCGTCTTTGACCTCGTACGAAGCTACTTTTTGATAGGTGTTTTTCTTGTCCATACGTTGACCTCTTAATCTTACCTGATTTATGTAAGGACGTGAAGAAGTATCGCCTTTTGGGCATGCAGGCGATTCTCTGCCTGCTTGAAGACCACCGAGTGCTTGCCGTCCATCACCTCGTCAGTGATCTCTTCCCCGCGGTGTGCGGGAAGGCAGTGCATGACGATGACATCTTTCTTTGCCTCCGATACCAGTTTTTTATCTACTTGATAACGAGAAAATTTCTTGGCACGCACCGACACCTCCTCCTCCTGCCCCATGCTTGTCCACGTGTCCGTATAGATGACATCCGCGTTTTTCACTGCTATGTGCGGGTCGTCGGTGAGCAATATCTGGCTGCCAGATATTGCAGCGAACTTCTTTGCCTGTTGGACGACCGTCTTGGGTAGTTCGTATCCTTTGGGAGAAGCGATGGAAAAATGCGCCCCCAACTTCGTGCAGATATGAAACAGTGAGGTTGCTACATTGTTGCCGTCCCCAATATACGCGACCTTGAGACCTTTGAGCGTACCTTTGTACTCCTGGATCGTAAGTGCATCGCCTACGGCCTGGCACGGGTGGTTGTAATCCGAAAGGCCGTTGATAACAGGCACCCAACCATGCTTGGCGAGACCTACAATGTGCTCATGCTCAAATGTGCGGGCCATGATGGCGTCGACGTATCCCGAGAGTATCCGTGCCACGTCGGGAACGGATTCACGAACACCGAGTTGGACTTCACCGGGCGAAAGGTAGATCGCATATCCTCCGAAATCGTGCATCGCGACTTCAAACGACACGCGCGTACGCAGCGACGGCTTGTCAAACACCATACCGAGCACCTTGTCTTTGAGTAGCGGCTTATTGCCGCCCGCGCGCCACTCTTTTCTGAGCGCAATTGCATCGTCCAAAAGTTTCTGGAGTTTCCTCGGAGAGTGGCTCGCTATGTCGATAAAATGCTTCATGATGCTTGATCGATCTCGTACGATCTACCTATTTTGGCAGGTATCTTTTCGTCCATAGTAATGAGCCGGCGTATTGCCAGCAGACTATACCCGATTGGAAAAACAGCAAGCGAGAATGGGGTCGGCTTGTTGCACCGAGGGCCGATGATATAGTAAAAAAAGACCATCACCTGGAGGATGTCACGATGACAAAAGGCCACGGAAATGCAGTCGATTTTATCGATCTGCATCAAGATATCGCAGGGGCGTTCTCCGAACCCGAGCTCGCGGCGCAGACCGACTTCACGCAGCTGACGCAAGGGCGTACAAAATGCGTGATCGCGACCGGCTTCACTCTCCCCGAGGAAAGCATGCCCAAGGTCATCGAGCGCGACTTGGCCTACTACGCCGCACAATGCGGTCTCGACCCATCGTGGAAGATGGTGAAGACGCGGGCGGAACTCTCGTCGGTGCTCTTGGATCCGTCGTCACGGGGCATCATTTTCCACATCGAGGGGTTCCCGGACGTCGTCGACTGGCCAACGCTTGAGAGATGGCATGAGCGAGGATGGCGATCTGCGGGTCTCGTGTGGAACGGCAACAACCCGCTCGGTGGCGGGACGAACAGTGAAAGCGGTCTAACGGGGCTCGGCCGTCAGTTCATCGAATGGTGCGAAGAGAGACGGATCCTGATCGATCTTGCACACGCGAACAAAACCATGTTCGCTGACTGTCTCGCGATATGCAAACGTCCTCCCTTTATAAGCCATGGGGGTTTGCAGACGATCGTTCAGAATATCCGCAACTACTCCGGCTCACAGCTGCGAGAGGTCGCTGACAGGGACGGAATACTGGGGATCTTCGTCTCAAAAAGCGCGATGGCCCCGGATGGGGTTTTCACCTGCGAACGAGTCGTCGCACATATTACGGCGGCGATCGGGATCATGGGCGAAGACGCGGTTGCGATCGGCTCGGACTTCGGCGGAACGATGAGCGGTACGCCTTCCGACATGCGTTCGGTCTCCCACATCGGCAATCTCTGGGATTCCCTACGTATCTCGGGATACTCGATCGCAACGATCGAAAAGATCGCCTTACGGAACGCGGAGCGATACCTGCGCGACAATCTCGCGTAACAAATGCTCGATCGAACGCGAAAGGCAATGAGTACATGGCGCACGGAAGCCACCCGTTGCGCCATTTTTCTATTCAAATCTGGGTCAAACGCAGCATATTGACTGCCGCCTGTGAACGTCGTACTGTGCGAATAGACGGCTTCGGCCGTACAAGCGAATAGATCGTTGATACCAGAGAGGAATCGCCATGACAATAAGCAGTCTTACGCTCGCGACTCGCCTGATCGGACAGAGTTCAGTCAGCAGCGAAAGCTCGCGCCCCATCGCTGACGACGTCAGCAACCTCCTCGCGGATGCGGGTTTTCGCATCACGCAATACGTCTACAAGACCAAGGAGGCGGTGAAAGGCGAAAAGAACAAGAAGGTCGAGGTAGAAAAGGTGAACGTCTTCGCCGTAAAAGGCGGCGACGGTCAGCCTGCGCTTGCGCTTTCAGGGCATCTCGACACGATGCCGTACAGCGAAGACGGCTGGAACACCGATCCGCTCGTGCTCACTGAACGGAGCGGGCTGCTGTACGGACGCGGCGCCTGCGACATGAAGGGGTTCGTCGCGCTCGCGATGAGCGTCGGCATGAGCATCCCCGCGCACGAGCTCAAGCGCCCCTTCGGCCTCATCCTCACGAGCGACGAGGAGGTCGGGTGCGTCGGAGTGCGGCGCATCGTAGAACAGCGGCGTGCGGACAAGCTTGAGCCGATAGCGAAGAATATCGTCATCGGTGAGCCGACCAATCTGCAGCCGTTCATTCTGCACAAGGGCTACATCTACATCCGGGTGTTGCTTCGTGGCAAAGCGGGCCATAGCTCGGAACCGCACAAAGGCCTCAATCCGGTCGAACGCGCGGTTCCGGATGTGCTCTGGCGCATTAACCAGCTCAAAGAGAGTCTGGGCCAGATCAGAGACGCGCGTTACGAGGTGCCGTTCGCCTCCCTGAACGTCGGTGTCATCACCACGGGCGAGGAAGCGAAAAAGAACACTATCCCGCAGGTCTGCACCATCGAGCTCGATGTGCGGACATTGCAGGGCCAGGACCCGCACGAGATCGTGCAGGCACTGCGTAAACACATCGCCCCGGACGGCAGTATCGACGGCATCGCGGTCGAGGTCCAACTCGTCCGCGCGCCGACCCCGCCGTTCGAAACAGCGCCGGATGCGCCGCTGGTGACGAACCTCGTGGATATCTTCGGCAAGCAGCCGGCGTCTACGTCGTTCAACACCGAAGGAGGCATTCTCAACAGCGCCGGATGCACGTGCGTCGTCTGCGGGCTCGGAAGTATCGAGCAGGCGCACAAGAAGAATGAGTACGTCGCCGCTGAGTTCTTCTCGCAGAAGGTCTCGGATGGCTACGAGCGTCTCGTCCGTCGATTCTGCTGCTCGGAGGTAGAGCCATGACAGCTGCGATGAGAAGAAGTACGTCGGGTTCCCGGGAGATCCTCCGCCACGCGGAGAACTTCCGTGGCTCCACGATGATCGTCGCCTCGTCCGACATCGGACCGTTCGACCGCGGCGACCTGGAGCTCTTCCTCCAGGACGTCGTCCTCCTCAGTCGGCTCGGCATACAGTTCGTGCTCGCCGATGTCGGGGCCTCCGGCTTCTGGGACAATTTGGGCAAACCGGACTATCTGGAAGTGCTCAACGTTTCGGGAACGAAGGAATTGGTCGAATCTGCCGTCTCGTGCAAGGCGACCAAGCTCTGCCTCGTCGCAGGGACCGACCGCATCACCACGTCGAAAGGCCATCCGCTGGACGATGTGCCTGTTGCGGATCTGGAGAGACTGCTCGCCGACGACAGTCTCACGACACCGGGGAGCCGGCACGCATTGTCGTGTGCCGTCGCCGCCTGTCGTGCGGGCGTCCCGCGCGTGCACGTCGTCAACGTGCATCGTGACGGGGCATTGCTCGACGAGCTGTTCACCGACATCGGTGCCGGCACCATGTTCTATGCGGGCCTCCCTCACAAGGAAGTCCGCACTATGGTCCGGGACGACCGGTTCAGCGTGTGCTCGCTCCTGCGTACAGCGATCCCGCGGCGAACGCTTGAGTTCGTCACAGATCACCAGAGCGAACTGCGCGTGTTCACCGTCGACAGCGATGTTCACGGTGCCGCGCGTGTCATGCGGCGCAACGAGATGCTTCTCGTCCAGACGCTCGCTCACTCTGAGCGTTCGAATGCGGCGGAAGTGCTGGAGTCGCTGTTGCGTTTCATCATCGATGAAGCGCGCCTGCTGGGCATGAGCACAGTCGCCATCCCTGCCGACGAGATACCCGCCTTGATGCGTATCCTGCCCTGGTTCACCGGGCTGGAATTCAAGAAGGGACGAATGACTCTCGGCGTGAGCCAGAACGACATCTGGCTGAAACAGGTCGCTTAGGCACTACGCCGGCGGCCGAGAATACAAGGAGGCGGGCACTGTCCCGCCTCTTTTTTTATGCATGAGTCACCCCTATGCATAAGAGCCGCGGCGCTGCCGCGGCTCTTATGCACGTATCGTTTTGTCTTATTTGAGATGTGGAGAGACGAGCTTCGTCATCTCGAACATCGTGACCTCGGCCTTGCCACCGAAAAGCACTTTCAGCTTATCGTCCGCAAGAATATTGCGCTTATTCGCAGGATTCTGAAGATTATTCTTCTTGATGTACTCCCAGAGCTTCTTTACTACCTCTCCGCGTGACATCGGGCCCTTCCCCGTAACCGCTTCGAGCTCCGGCGAGAGGTTCATCGGCTTGAGAAGCGCCGGATTTGCTGTTCGTACCATAAATATCGTCTACGTTTTCTAATATCTTTGTAATGATAGCTTCGACTGGGCAATTATATACCGTCTGTGGGGCTACGCGAGGGCCCCATGGGATAGCTCGGATCGAGCGCATCAGACACGTGAACGCATGTCCGG
>JBAYUL010000059.1:0-5741 GCA_041675105.1 Minisyncoccota bacterium | reverse complement strand
GCACACCGAGAATGGTGAGCCCGAGATAGACCAAAACACCCATAATCACGCCAAGGAGAAGCTGCCCCTGCATCCACAGACCGATTTTATGCTGCGAACGGCGCCAGAGTCCCAATACATATGATTGATGGCTTTTCGGCGTGACAATGCGGAGAAAGTCGTCGACGCCGGTCTCGATAACGGCAAAGTAGAAAGAGAACACGATGATGAGCACGAAGGAGAACACGCCGCCGAAAATGTGGCTCGCCGCCGAAAATGCATTGCCGAAGGCATTGCTGATATCGAGCGCACTGCGGATGCTCGCCATGATCTCATCTGCGGAAATGGTCGACGGCGAAGGAAGCCCAAGAATACTTGTATAGGTGTCGAATGCGCCCACCCGGGTGAAGGTGTCAAGATACGTCGGCAGGGACGAAACGAATGTCGCGAAATCAGCGAGGACCGATGGAAGGAAGAAATAGAAAATGACGAAGAACAGGCCGAAGAGCATGACGTATACCGACAAGACCGCAAGGATGCGGGGTACCCGATGCCGAGCGATGGCCCGCACCCCCGGTTCGATCGCCGAGGCAATGACGATCGCGGTGAGCACGATGAGCGCCACGTTGCGAAGGGTGAACAAGAGCCACGCAGCTGCGAGGATAATGATGGTCTTAATGACCGTTCCGGAGGTGATCGAGATATTGAAGTGCTTGTCCAACATGCGGCAATCGTATCATAATCGGCTTCGCAGCCACCAGTCTAAAAAAGGCGCGCTTTCAGCTCGGCGATCGCGATGCGCTCTTGTTCCCCCGTATCGCGATCTCGGACCGTAACGGTATCAAGCAGCTCCGCATTTTCTCCCAAGGTGTCAAAATCGATCGTGACGCAGTACGGGGTGCCGATCTCGTCCTGACGGCGGTACCGTTTGCCGATGTTTCCATTGTCGTCCCACATTATCTGCGGTACATCATTTTTCAGCGCGAGGTATACCTCGCGCGCCTTCGCGACGAGTTCTGGTTTGTTCTTGAGAAGCGGAAAGATAGCTGCTTTGATGGGAGCCACAGCAAATGGAAACTTCAGGTAAACGCGCTTCTCCCCCTTGCCCTCCGAAGCCTCGGCGGAGGAGGGGCCAAGTTCGTCTTCGGTATATGCCGAAGTGATGATCGCAAGGATCGTACGATCGAGACCAAAGGTCGGTTCAATGACATGAGGCAAAAACTTTTCTTTCGCCGCGTCGTCCAGGTACGAAAGGTCCGTTCCTGACGCGTTCGTATGTGCCGAGAGATCGAAATCTGATCGATAGGCGAGGCCCCACAGTTCTTTTTGACCGAAAGGAAAATCGAATTCGGTATCGATACTCCTCTTTGAATAATGGGCACGGTCCGCGGGCGCCACCTCTATCTGGTGGATCCTTTCTGGTGAAAGTCCGATGCGTTCTGCGAACTGCAACTGGATACCCCTCCACTTTTCAAAAAAATCCTCCCACTCCGCAGGACGTACGAAATATTCTATTTCCATCTGCTCGAATTCGCGGGATCGGAATACAAAATCGCGCGGCGCGATCTCATTGCGGAATGCTTTACCTATCTGCGCGATGCCGAACGGCAGTTTTGGATGGAATGAATCGACGATGTTCTTGAAGTTGACGAAGATGCCACCTGCGGTCTCGGGACGCAAATAGACGGCTGCGGCCTCATTTTCGGGTACGGCACCAACCTGTGTTTTGAACATCATGTTGAACTGGCGTACGCCGCCGAAAGCGCCGCTGCATTCAGGGCATGTGTCGCCCACCTGATCGGCACGAAAGCGGCGTTTGCATTTCACACATTCGACGAGCGGGTCGGAGAATCCTTCAACGTGTCCGGATGCCTTCCATACTTCGGCATTCATAAGGATAGCGGCGTCAATACCGAGCATGTCGTCGCGCTCTTGCACCATGGTCCTCCACCACAGCTGTTTGACGTTGTTCTTAAGTTCTACGCCGAGTGGTCCGTAGTCCCAGGTGCCCGAAAGACCACCGTAGATTTCGGAGCCGGGATATACGAATCCGCGGCGCTTTGCGAGCGAGATTATTTTCTCCATTGTCACATCAGACATGGTGCTGAGTGTAACAGATGTTGGCCTGCACCCAAACGCCTCAACGGTCGTTGAGGCGTTTGGGGTGGCTTAGTTGCGCGATGTTCAGCGACTACCGCACGACGGTCGCATTCGCGGGGCTAAATCCCGGATCGGTACCGACGATCGCGTCCGCCGAGGATTTCGATATCTGCGCCAGGTTGGTGGTGACGTCGGGCGAGAGGCTCCGCGTCACCGTTGCGCCGGTAGCAGCGTCGACACCCGTGAGTACAATATTGCGCACGATCGCCGGTTGTTGGCCGATCTGACTGGTCGAAGGAGTAAGCCCGAGCGATATCGCCATCTGCCGCGGCGGGTTGCCGTTCACTCCCACGCCCGGCGCGATATCCCCGACATCCCAGACGAACGACCCGTCGCTTTGATTGAACGAGAGATTCTCGATCCTCGGCGCATGCAAGCCGATCCATCGCACATACGACGGCAAGATCCCGACAACTTTTGCATTGGTGAGCTTGTTCGTCGTGTTGGTGATCGTTAGCACGAGCGCATATGTGGTCTCGGTACCAGCTTTCGGCGGCATCGGCCCGGATGAACCGAACGGGTTCGCGTAGTACAGCCCCTGCGCATTGAGTTGGAGATCGGTCGCGAGCTTCATCCGCTGCTGCGCGGTAGATTGCAAATTCTGCGGCACGCCCGTTTCCGAGAGGCGCTTCCCCGCCGCATTCACGCTGATATCAAGATGCGGTGACGAAATGTCCTTAAGCGCATCCGATGAGGGCATCTGGAATGAGAACGATACGACGCCCTTTGCGCCCGGTGCGAGCGTCGAGAGCACGCTATCGGTCGTCGTCTTATCCCAGAGCACAGTGTTATCGCTTGAGCGGAAGAATCCGTCGGGGGTGGTCACGGTCGCTCCATCTATTTCAATACCTGAGAGACGAGCAACGATGATCGCATCCGTTATTTCGGTCTCTAGATTGTTCTGATAGCCGATCGAAACGTTTACGGTATCGCTCGGGGCAACAATGGAGCCGCCTCCTTTGTCCTTGTTCACCGTGATCGACAAGCCGAGGAACGGCTGAGATATCGAGAGCGCGTACGAACTGTTAGCGAGCGACGTACTGATCGCCGTTGAACTCGCGCTCGTCCTGGTGCCGGCGGCGATACGAAATACGCGCGAATCGCCCGATTGTCCGGACAACGATCCTCGGATGCTTACCGTCTTGCGCTCCCCCGGCGACAGATCTCCCACTGCCCAGAATCCGGTCGATGCGGGGCTTGGATCCGAACTCGCGAAGGTGAAGCCGAACGGATAATCAACATGGAGGAGCACGTCTTTGAGCGGCGCGCTCGCGTTCGAGGCGAGAGCGACCGTGAATTGGATCGGTTGCCCCGAGACCGTCTGAGTATTTCCGTCGACAGAGATCGATATAGGTGACGAGCTGAAAGCAAGATCATATGCTGAGCTTGCCACGAAAATGGCGCTCGAGGCCGCGATGCGGTATTCAAGCTCTACTTTCACGTTTGCATGCTGGCCTTCGACCCCTGCGAACACCGCAGAGACCGTCCCCTGCCGCTTGCCGCCCGCTTCGATGCTGCCGAGCGAAATACGCTGGCTTGGGAAATCCGTCCTGAAGTCGGTGGGAGAACGTGTGCCCGGCGGATAGCTGATCACCAGATCAGCGAGTTCGAGTGATACCTTATTGCGGTTCGTGACCACGATCTGGAGTTTGGCTGGTTCCCCTCCCGGGATCTGCGGCGGGCCCGAGATCGCGATATCGATATTGCCCGGGTTCGCCGGCAGCGAACCGCCGCCGAAAGTAAAGTAATATGCAAAGAACATGAGCGCCGCCGCAAAGAACGCGATCGACAGCGCAAGGAACCACCACAGTATTTTCCGGGTGTACCCGATCATGCGCGGAGCGACCATCGTATTGGGCAATTCCTCCGCCTGCTCTTCCCACTCCTCGCCCACGTTCGACCGAGTGAGATCGAGCGCGTGACGCGGCTTTTCCTTGATCTGAGGAGAAAGGGACCTGCTATACATCGCACGGCGAAGACGCTCTATCTTCTCTTTCTCATGGTCCGAGGGGTCCATCGAGAAAATAATACCATGTGCCGCCTCGTTTATTCGCGCTTTTTGTCCTCCTTTTTCCTCTCAAAGAGAAGCTCTTCCGGCAATCGGAACAGCCCCTCATCATTGCGCTTCTGCTCGATGAAATGGCCGATGAAGCCTACACTGCGCGGAATGATGAACAGCGCGTTGAAAAATTCGGCATCAATAAGTTCATTCAATTCAGGATCGCTCATCCCGTCTTTCTCGCTCAAAAGGTCGAGCAGGAGCGCGGCCATCACGCCGTCCACATTTAAGATCAGATTCCCGTTCTTCGCGGTCGTTACCGCTTCGACGGCACGGGCAAAATCGTAATGAGGTGTGTGTTTGAGCAGCGTTGCGAACTGTGCGAGCGCCGCGACACGCGGATCGGGTATGCCCACACGGTATTTGCGGTGCCCTATCCCGAGCAGAAGTTTTCCGCCGCGGGTATTTGATTCGACAAAATCGGCCGCATTCGCCTTGGACGTGACGCCTTCATGCCACACGCGCGCAGCTTCGTTCACTGCGCCCCCAAAACGCGGACCGACAGTGAGAAGCCCTGCGGCAAGCGATGAGACCATGTCCTTGCCGGCACGCGCGGTGATCATCGTATTGACCGCGCCAGAGACAAGTCCGCCGTGATCAATGAGAAGTTCGAATATATTCTCCACGAATGCGGCGGTGAGCGTATCGACAGGCCTGCCCAGAAGCGCGCGCATCGAAGCGTCCGCGAATGCATTATCCTTTTGCTTGGCAAGCTTCCCGTTCTTAACGAATTGAGGTACCTCATCGAGGTCCACGATCTCACGCGTCGAAAGTATGCTCTGCTTGCGGTTCATGATCGGATCAATATCCATCACCGTATCATGCGCGGGAGATTCTGGAAGTCGCCTCAACGCTTCGAGAAACGCGGGGAATGTATCGGGAGCGATGGCACCCGCGTCCGCGAGGGCCCTGCGCTTCGCACGAGCGCTCTCATCCTTGTGGGCCACAAGTGCCTTGGCGTGGCCGAATTGCATATGCTCGCTGAACGCCTCGTCGATGACCCCGGCGATGTAGCACACGATCGGTTTCGTTAATTTTTTTTCTTTCAACAAGTCTACGATCTCGTATTCATCGCTGCCGCCAAGCTCTCCGAAATAGACGACCGCTTTTGTCTCCGCATCATTTTCAGCCAGTGTGAGCACATCGGTAAGCGACGTCACTGGGAAACGGTCACCACCAATACAAAGAGAGAACGATGTGCGCCTCCCCGCGAGCGCCACGGCGGTAATCAGCTCGTTCGTCATGCCTCCGGAAGTCGCCACGACAGCGACAGCGCCCGACTGAGTCAGTTTCCCCTGTTCAAGCTGCAAAGCCCCGATACCGCCGATTGCGCCGAGTTTCATATGCCCCGCGACAAGAAGTCCGACCCCCGATGGACCGGCGATCACATATTTTTTCCCGTAACGTTTGATAAGTTCCGTTGCGTGTATTTCAGGCATATTCTCCGCGAATAAATGGGCGCCGAGGGCATCCGGGAATGCATCAAAGAACATTACGGTCGAATCAAAGATGCGACGTCCACTCTGCATATTGAGAAGCCATT
>JBAYUL010000058.1:0-5794 GCA_041675105.1 Minisyncoccota bacterium | reverse complement strand
AGCACGTATCCGGGAAATCTCTTCTCTTTCGTCTCGTTCTTGCGTCCGTTCTTGATCTTCATCTTTTTCTCGATCGGAACGACGACATTGAAGATTTGCTCACTCATGCCGAACGACTCGATGCGCTGCTTCAAATTGCGTGCGACCGCGTCCTCGTAGCCCGAGTAGGTATGCACCGCGTACCACTGTCGCTCTGCTCCGTGTGTTTGTTTGGCCATATTATTGTGTTTGCGTGCTGGTACCGAACGTCGGTACGACGGTCGAGGTCGACGATGTCGCGATGTTCGTCTCTTGCGTGATCTGTATCGGACTTACGGCGGGAGCCGCTCCGACGAGGCGCGTCATGCCGGTCGTAAAGATGTAATCAAAAAGTCCGAGATAGAGCGCGACGCCCACCGAGATGGCGAGAACGAGGATCGTATAGACGATCGTTTGAAGACGCGTCGGCCATGCCACGTGTCTGAGCTCTCCCTGCGTTTCCTTGAGATATTGTCCGATTCCGGCCATAAAAAATCATTAACGCGTTCCTCCTAATCAAAAACCCCTTGCGGGGCCTTATCCGTGAATAATACCGCTCTCCCGACCAAAGTCAAGAAAACGGGTCGGGCCTCTGTCTTGCCTCAGGAGCGACGACAAGACCAGTTCAGAGGAACGCCTTGAGAAACCCGCCGAGAGCCTTCGCTTCCTTGTACATAGCCATGGAATAGTGCACTGTGCGGCCGCTCTTCTCGGACATCACGATCTTCTCCCGAGAGAGGAGCGCGAGCTGGTGGCTTACAGCAGAATGCGTCATGCCAAGCTCCTTCGCTATTTTTTGCACCGCGAGTGCGCGACGATTCTGCAGCGTCGCAAGTATGAGGACCCTCGTCGAGCTTCCCGCCAATCTGAAGAGGCGGGCTGCCTTATGCGCCCGTTCGCGCTGCTTTTTCGACACCATGGTTACCTGATCTCGTACGTGATGTTCACGTTCGACGTTATTTTGTTCTGTCCGGTCTGGATCTCCGGAGCTGGAGCGGCAGCCGAATCCGCACCTCCCATGCCCAGGGCCATCGTCTTGGCGTAGTAGATACGATCGCCGTCGTTCTCGTTGAAACCGACCACTCGCACAATGTTCACGCCGAGAGACTTTGCAAGCACTTCGGCCTTAGCTTTTGCCTGTGCGATCGCCTTGTCGCGCGCCTGCGCCTTCAAGAGGTCCTCGTCAGCGATGGTGAAGGAAAGTCCTGACACATTGGATGCGCCACGGGTGCCTACTCCCGAGAGGAGCGTGCCCGCCTTAGTCGTATCACGCACCTTCACCGTGAGCGTCTCGGACACTTGGAATCCGGTCAGCACCTGTCTGCCCGGCGGGCAGTAGCCCGAGCTCGGACATACGCCCTGCGTGTATTCGTATTGCGGGTTCACACTGTAGTCGGTCGTTTGGATATCTTTTTCATTGATGCCCTGCGATTTCAAATAGGCGACGATGTCGTTCCCCTTCTTGACCGCAGCGGTCTGTGCGGTCGTCACATCTTTTGCCGTTTCGATGACCGATACCGAGAACGTCGCGGTATCCGGGACGGCGAATACCTCGCCTTCGCCCGACACGTTTATCGTATTGCTCGCTGCAACACCGCTCCCGATATAACGATAGCTCTTGAGCCCGCCGATAGCCCCCACGATAAGAAAAAGTGTGAGTGCCGAAAGTGTGACCACGACGAACGCCCGTACTCGCTCGGTCGCTTTGATAATCTCGCGCACGGATTGCTCTTCCATAATGGTATGAAAATACGGTTAAGAACCTAAGTATACCACTGTGACGTACTCAGGCGCTGGCGCTTACCACACATTAAAAGTTCGTCAGATCTCCCAACGAACTGTAGGTCGAGATCATCGACGGGATTGCGAACACAAGACCCACGGCGGGAAGCACGACGATGACGATCGTGACGACCGCGGTCCAAAAGAGGTATTTCCTCACTTTTTCCGCAGCTTGATATGCCGCTTCGACTTTCATTTCGAGCCGGTCAAGGCGTTGGCGCAATTCATCGTCCATATCGGGAATGATAGCACGCCCCAAACGCCTCAGCGGCCGTTGAGGCGTTTGAAATGGCTCAGTCGAGCCGTTTTTCGTACTGCGACAAAAATGCGGGCCACTGCGAATGCATCGGTTCGGGCCACTGCCCGATCTTGAACCATCCGACCGCGTCGAACTTGTGCGGCTCGGCGTTGCGCGCTTGTGCGCGATCGATGCGGACCAAGAAATCCAGCGAGAGCCAGTGCGTTGGTTTTCCGTTCTGTTCGCGGAACACATCACGGTATCCGAGAAATTCGATCAGGAGCGCCTCACTGCCGTATTCTTCGAGGATCTCTTTCTTGACCGTTTCTTCTGCCGTGTGGCCGAATTCGATGCCTCCTCCCCCGCAGTCCCATCGGCCGTGCTCATCGCGCGTGTTCACGCTGCGTTTCGAGAGGAACGCATTTCCCTCGCCATCATGGCAAAGGAATGAAACCGTATTGCCGATGTAGTCTTCGCCTTTTTTCATATCGCCATGCGAGCAGTTACGTCCGAGGAGCCGGCTCTTCACCGAGGAACATCGCCCAATCTTTCGGGAAAAGCCACTTCGCCAGATCGAATATCGCGTACGTAATGAAGAATGCCGATGCCACATCGATGGTGTAGTGAATGTGGCCGAGCAATACGATCGAAGCGAAGTAGACCGACGCGGCAAGGAACAAATAGCGCGCGAATTTCTGATGCCAGAATACGAGCGCTCCGAGGAACGGCATGCCCGTATGTGCTGAGAAAAATTGATCGGCGCCAAAGAACGATTCCGTGATGGTCGCGCCGAAGTCACTCATGTATTGCACCTCCGGCGGTCCGAGGTGCGTCAGGACGGTGAACCCCGAGCGGATGAGCACAAAGAGTGTGAGCGCATGGAGTGCGAACGGAAGTCGTTTGGGGTGCTCCAGTACGAGGAGCGCGCTCAGTATCCCCACGACGAAGGTCCCGTATACAAAGAGGCCGTCCACCTCGAAAACGGGGATGTTGGAGAGGATGATGTCGGTAACGGCACTACTCGCGCGCTCTGTGGCAATGTCGATGGCGAGAAAATTCACAAAGAACGCTGCAAGCACAAAAATGATCCCGAGGGCGACGGAGACCCTGAAGTTTTGCTGCGCCGCATAGAGACGATATCGTCGCATAAGCTCACGATGAGGTGCGGAGTGTCTGTGGAGCGGTGTGTACCCTTCTGTTGCCATGATAGACATTTAGTATACTAGAACCATGCCCACGGATTCAATCACCTCTCTTATCATCGAGTACCGGTATTGGATCATCGTCCCGCTCGCATTTGCCGAAGGTCCTATCGTCGCGTTCAGCGCAGGCTTCCTTTCGTTCCTCGGATACTTCAATTTCTATGTCGTGCTCGGAGTGCTCCTATTCAAAGACATCGCCGTCGACGCCGTCTGTTACGCGGTCGGCCACTGGGGCAACAGGAACAACCTGGTGAAGAAGTACAGCGTAAAGATCGGCATTACCGCAGACCACTGGGACATCGTCGACCGCCTGTGGGATACGCATCCATGGAAAACGATGTTTCTCAGCAAGGTCGCCTATGGCCTGTCGCTTCCCTTTCTCGTCTCTGCGGGCATTACGCATATGTCATACAAAAAGTTCTGGTTCTACGCTATACAAATCTCTCTCATCCAATACGGGGTGTTGATGGTGCTCGGTTACTATGTCGGCAATTCGTTCGGGTTCGTCAAGAGCGCCATCAGCATCATACAGATAGGCGTCGCGGCCCTTACCGTGTTCATAGTTGTGTACTACTTGTTCTCGCTCTACATGCGCAAACGCCTCATCCAAAGCGAGAAAGAAGTATGAAGCAGGTCTCCTGCATTATTCCTGCATTCAACGAGGCGACGCGCATTGCACCCGTTCTACAGTCGGTCATAGGCCATCCGCTTATCTCGGAGATCATCGTGATCGACGACGGTTCCACCGACGATACGAAAGAGATCGTCTCCCGATTTCCGGACATTACGCTCGTTCCACTCCAGGAAAATGGCGGTAAGTCGGCCGCGGTCGCTGAAGGCATCCGGCGCGCATCGAATGAACTCATATTCTTGCTGGACGCCGACTTGGCAGGCTTGACTGCTGCCGACGTGACCGCGCTTATCGAACCTGTGGCAGAGGGACGCGCTGACATCTCGATAAGCTTGCGCGGTAACACGCCACTCTTTTGGCGCTTGATCGGGCTCGACTATATCTCAGGGGAACGTGTGTTTTCGAAAGAGTTCATCGCTCCGATGATTGGAGGCTTATCATCGCTCCATAGCTTTGGACTTGAAGTGTACATAAATCGAAGCATCATCAAGCATCGCCTTCGGATCGCAGTTGTATGCTGGCCTACCGTCCACAGCGCGTTCAAACACCATAATAATTCCACCGCTTTGTGGTATTTTGGCATCAACAAAGATTACATTCGGATGGCATTTCTTGTTTTGCGCACCATCTCTCCGGTCGAAGCTGTTTGGCAAGTTCTTACAATGCTGCGCCTACGAACGATATATCGGCATGACTCCTGAGCTGTGTAGACTTCACTCATGACACCTTTCACGACTGGTTTGATTTTCGTTGCGGCCAATATCATGCTCTGGCTGTCCGTTCTGATCGTGCAGACATTTGAATCGCGCACGAAACGAATACCGCCACGAGCGCGATGGGGCTCATCGTCACCCTTCCTCTACTTTCAGGATTGGAATATGGCGGTGTGGGGAGATCTCGTTGGCCTATCCATCCTAAACTTTGTCGCTGGTTATTTTCTTTCGGCTATCCTTGCAAACATGTGGGCGGTGTCGATATCCTGTCTCATCGGACTCGCGGCTTCTGTCATCTTCCATCTGTCACGCCTCTCGCCCAGACACCGACCCGATGCCGGATATCCCGGCGGCGGAAAAGTATCGACTTTCGGATATGCTCACATTGTCTATTTCTTTATGCAGAGTTCCTTGTGCGCCGCCGTATCCACCCTCGCTCTTGCCGGTGTCGTTCAGGGCACGTTGCTGACTTTCGCAATTCTCGGTGGACTCATCTACATCCTCACCTACACGCAGGATTGGAGCGCGGGAAAACTTAAACTCATCAACGCCGAATAGCAGCTCATTGACTCTTCATATAGGAATCGTATGGTAGCGATAGAAACCCCAATCCATTGGCGGTAAGGAGGTCCGATGAACATCTCGCCCGACTTTTTCCTGTACGTACTTGTCCAATGGGCCTTCTTGGTCCTGGAAGGAATGCGCGCGTACCGCGACAGATATTGGACGATGGCGCAGGCTCGCGCCACCGAGCCCGACCAGAGCAAGAAGGTCGGCGCCGTATGCTGGCACCCCGGCTACTGGTTCCAATATGTGGCAGCGCTTATCGCCGCCTACATTCTCGACAACTATGCGCACCAGTGGAGCGCACGGCTCGTCGTACTCGTAGGCTTCGTCGTGGCGACAGCCGTAGTCTTCGTCCCGATGAGCATGTGGGCAAAAGCGACAACCACAGCCCTTTCCGAAGGATTCGCCCGATTCGGGTTGACGTCGATCCCCGGAGTGATGCTCGGAAAATTCATTACGTTCTTCGCGAGCGTGGTCATTCTCTACCTTCTCACTCCGAACTCGAACCATGCCGAGGTATGGGTGACGACTGGCTTGGTCATGGCAATCATGACTATCGGCGTCATCCTGCCGAGTTGGCAAACGTTCAAGGAAATTCGCGGTGACTACGTTTCTATGGCGTTGTTGCTCGACGCCGGGCTCT
>JBAYUL010000057.1:0-5961 GCA_041675105.1 Minisyncoccota bacterium | reverse complement strand
CGGTACGTGAGACGGGGTTTCTGTCGGGGGCATATATATATAGTATCACTAGCACCTTGTGCGCCGATCAAAGAAAGAGGTGGTATAACCGGCAGTTTTGGAAGGTTCGCACGCATGGCTTATACTCTGTACCTATGGCCACCACCAAAGTCTTTGGACACAAGTCTCCCGACACCGATACCACATGCTCTGCGATCATTTGGTCGTGGTATTTGAATCACACAGGCGAGAACGCACGGCCGTATATGCTCGGCGCGCCCAACAAAGAGACCGCCTATGTTCTCACGCATTGGGGTGTCGCACAGCCGGAGCTTTTGCCGGCGCTTTCAGCGGATGATCCCGTCGTTATCGTCGACACCAACAATCCGCAGGAACTTCCTGAAAATATATCCGACACGAACGTCATCGCCATCATCGATCATCACAAGCTCAGCGGTCTATCCACGAAGGCGCCGCCTCTGGTGCACATGCGCCCACTCGCATGCACCGCTACGGTGATGTTCGACCTCATGGGTGAGCGCGCACAGGAAATGCCGAAAGAGGTCGCAGGCCTCATGCTCTCGTGCATCCTTTCCGACACACTCGAATTTCGCTCACCGACAACGACTCCGCACGACAAAGAAGTTGCGGAGAAGATCGCCGCACAGTTCGGCATCGACCTGCATGCACTCGCCGAAGAAATGTTCGCTGCGAAATCAGACGTCTCCGACTACAGTGAGGTGCAGCTCCTCACGCTCGACGCGAAGAAATTCGAAGTCGGAGGGAAGAATCTCCTTGTCTCATCTCTGGAGACAACGACGCCCGCGAGCGTACTCGCGCGCAAAAGCGGATTCATATCCGCAATGAAAGAAGTGGCGGCCAGAGAGGGCGTCGACGACGTTCTTTTTTTCGTTGTCGATATCTTGAAAGAAGAGGCGACTGTTTTTACCTACAACGATCTCACCAAACAGATAATCAAAGCGTCGTTCGGCGCCGACGTATCCGGAGACACTGTCCTTTTGCCGGGTGTCGTATCGCGCAAGAAGCAGATATTGCCGGTCTTGAAGGCGTAGCGGATCGAACATAAAACAGCGCGCATGTTTTGACATGTACGCGATGCCATGACATAGTATAGGTTGAGTCAACCCTAAAACGCGGGGCAATCAACATGCTTTCAGTGCTTTATGTACTGCTCGCCGTAATGCTCATTTACGGCTGGCCGGCGATACTTGTCGGTGCCGGTCTCGGGATCGTCACCTCGATGATGAAGGCCCGTATCAGCACGATGAAGAAGGTCATCATGGGCCCAATCGCGCTGATCGGCCCTGTGGTCTACACCTTGTTCATCTCTACCGCTGTAGCGACCTGGGACCAGGTGGTGGTCGCGGCCGTAATGGACGGCGCGCTGCTCTATGCGTTTTTCGGTCTCGGCCGGCTCTTGGGTGTTCCGCTGCGATCAGTGCGGGCACATCAAGCCGGTTGAATTGCCGACGCGGTCACAAAAAGGCAGAGGTGCGTCGACGACGCACCTCTGCCGGGAATCTTTACTGGCGCCAGTTACTCGGCGTCTTTTTCTTTATCTTCAACTACTTCCTCCTGCTGTTCTTCCACTTTCTCGGATGCAACGTCGCGATCTTGGGCGACAGGGTCGATACCGGCTTCACCGGTGTCAGCGGCCTCGTTGTCATCGCCAGAGATGTCCTTCTTTGCTTCCTCAAAGGTATCTTCTTTGGCGGAAACATTTTCAACGTCGGTCGGCTGTGTTTTTTGCGCTTCGGCGGCGTCAGCTGCAGCGACCTGTTCGCCACCCGTTGAACGAATATCTATTTTCCAACCAGTGAGACGAGCAGCGAGGCGCACATTCTGTCCGCCACGGCCGATAGCGAGCGACTGCTGGTCTTCGGCCACTTGTACGACTGCGCGATTCTCTGTTTCAAAGAGTTCGATGCCGATCACCTGTGCGGGTTTGAGCGCTTCTTTCACGAAGTCGCCGGTATTTGCAGACCATTCGACGACGTCTATTTTCTCGCCGCCCAGTTCAGAAGTAACGACAGCGACGCGTACGCCGCGCTGGCCGACGAGTGCGCCGACCGGATCGACGTGGCTATCGTTGGAGAATACGGCGATCTTGGCGCGGCTGCCCGGTTCGCGGACGATACCCTTGACTTCGACGACACCCGACGCCATTTCAGGAACTTCGGTCTCGAAGAGTTTCGTGAGGAATTTCGGGTGTGAACGAGAAAGACGGATGAACGTACCGCGTACGCCTTCATCGACGCGGAGCAAAAGTGCGCGAACGCGCTCGCCCTGTCGGTATCGCTCGCCCGGGATCTGTTCGTCGTAGGGAAGTATGGCGGTCGCGCGGCCGAGATCCACATAGAGATTGCCTCGTTCGAAGCGCTGCACGTGACCGGTGACGATCTCACCCTCACGCATGCCGTATTCCTGGATGATGGAAGCACGTTCCGCTTCGCGGACCTTCTGCATGATGACCTGCTTCGCAGCTTGCGCGGCGATGCGGCCGAAATCTTCCTGCGTTTCGAGAGGGAACGATATCTCCTCATCGAGCTGAGAGTCTTTTTTGATGCGCTGTGCGTCTGCAAGCATGATGTGCTGCTCGGGGTTGAAGCGCGAGCGGTGATCGTCATCGCCCGTCGGCTCCTCGTCTTCTTTGCGTACGAGCGTTTCGTCGACGACTATTTTCGCCTGGCGGAACTCCATGTCGCCGGTCTCCGGATTGAAGGTGGCGCGTATGATCTGGCCGCGCTTGCCGTATTCACGGCGATAGGCAGCGGCAAGGGCGGTCGCGAGTGCATCAACGACTGATTCACGAGAAATGCCGCGCTCCTGCTGAAGCTCGTCGAGAGCCGAATTGAGGGATTTGAGGTCGAACAGTGCCATATGGATTATGTTGTAAGTAAACCTTTCTAAAAAAAGCGTCCGCCAGCGGCGGAACTTGTATATATAGTATAGGCCTCCTTCATAAAAAGTCAAACGTGTCCGAATGTGGTATACCAGTCAAAGAGCAACAAGTTTCCGGGGGAAGCCATGTCGGAATCATGCCTACAGTCGGGCACCTATGTGCCAAAGGGTTGGTTAGGCCTGTTCGGCCAGGCCGTCAAAGAGGTCGGCACAGAGGTGAGCCGAAGTGGGGACTGGTACGCTTCGGTCCGCTACATGGACGGTACCTACGGGATCGTCCGGTCGTATGAACGTTTCCGACGGAATGGACTTCAGCTGGTCTATTTCCAGCAGATCATTCCGAGTGATCCCGCTGTGATGTCTATCATCAAGCGCGCTCGGGAAATGCCAGCGATCAAGAACGCCTATTCGCCGGATACCCTGTTACTCAGGGTGGTCGGCAAAGACGAAGATCTCCTGAGCGAAGCTCAATTGTGCGATTACGATGTCGAGCTTGGCATCGGTAGCAATCGCGGCTTTGCGAAGTTCACTCGCACATCGCGTGCACAGTACGCGTAACGTGGCGCGGTCATCGAATGAAGAGCGGCTGAACGGCCGCTCTTTGCTTTTACGGACGCACCGTGACAGCCCGTGTGGAAGCTATGAGCCTCGACATGAGGACAAGTCCCATCCCCATTCATTTCGCTAGGCTATAATCACACATATGTACATTTCGGATACACATCTGAAGTCATTTCTCGCCGACGCGGGACTCGTTTCGCAAAAAGATTTTGATACTGCGGAACGCGAGGCAAAAGAGAGCGGCAAATCGGTCGGCGACATCCTCACGGCAAAAAGCGCGATCGGCGAAGACGAATTGCGCCGCACCTATGCGTACATTCTCGGCATTCCGTTCGTGTCGCTCACGGGGACTGCAATAAAATACGACACGCTCTCGCTCATCCCGGAGCCCGTCGCGCGCCGCAATAACATCATCGCGTACAATCATCGCGGCGATGAGCTCGAAGTGGCGATGCTCGATACCGACGACCTCGCGGCGATCGATTTCATAAAAAAGAAGACGCATCTCAAGGTGCAGGCGCGCCTCACCGATGCCGCATCGATCAAGTATGCACTCAAACTGTATCAGCAATCGCTCAAAGACAACCTCGGTGATGTGATCCAGCGTGAGACCGCGGCACTCGAGAAGACCACGGGTGAAGAAGACCTAAAGCTGGTAGCCGAAGGCATACCCGCAGTGCGGCTCGTGGATACGCTTCTGCGACACGCCTCCGCGCAGGGAGCATCAGACATTCATATCGAACCGCTCGAAGATTCGCTACTCATTCGCTACCGCATCGACGGTATTCTTCACGATGCGATGGAGTTGCCGAAACATGCGGCGGCGGCGATCACTGCACGTATCAAGGTGCTCTCGAACCTCCGCCTCGACGAAAAACGTCTTCCGCAGGACGGACGCTTCGGGACCGAGGCGAACGGCGAGCGCGTTTCGTTCCGCGTGTCGGTCTTGCCCACCTACTTCGGCGAAAAGATCGTGATGCGTCTTCTCCGCGACAGTGTGTCGGGCTTCACTCTCGAATCGATCGGTTTCCATGGCCTCGGACTCGACCGGATGCACGAAGCGATGCGCAAGACGACAGGTCTCGTGCTGACGACCGGACCGACCGGAGCCGGTAAATCGACGACTCTCTATACTCTCCTCGATATCGTGAACACTCCCGACGTGAACATCTCGACCATCGAAGACCCCATCGAATACCAAATGGCGCGGGTCAACCAAACCCAGGTGCGCCCCGAGATCGGATTCACCTTTGCGAACGGTCTGCGAAGCCTCGTGCGCCAGGACCCGGATATCGTGATGGTGGGCGAGATCCGCGACAAAGAGACAGCGAGCCTCGCCATCAACGCTGCGCTCACCGGCCACCTCGTGCTCTCGACCCTTCACACCAATTCCGCCGCGGGCGCCGTGGCGCGCCTTCTCGATATGGGCGTCGAACCGTTCCTTCTTGTTTCAACATTGCGCGTGATCATCGGACAGCGTCTCGTGCGCCGTCTCATGCCCGACCGCGAACAGTACGAACTCTCGCGCGACGAACAGGCGCGTCTCGAAAGCGTCATCGATGCGGGAGCCGTCCTAAAGTCCCTCAAAGAGGAGAAAGCGGTCGCGAAGGACGCCACCTGGAAGAATATTCCGTTCTTCAAACCGCACGAGGGCGGCCAGAGCCCGAGCGGCTACTCGGGACGCCTCGGCATCTATGAAGTGTTGCCGGTCACCTCGACGATAAAGGAAATGGTCATGGCGAATAAAACAGGAGATGAGATAGAAGCACAGGCACGCAAAGAAGGGATGCTCACCATGAGCGAAGACGGCATATTCAGAGCAGCACAGGGAATGACAACTATAGAGGAGGTATTGCGAGTGATTACAGAGTAATCACCAGAGCCGCGCGGGGTGAGAAAGCGCAGTGCGCTTTCGCAAGGCCGGAGCAGCTTGGCTGCGAGGCGGGGTCGCGCAATTCCCCAGTAGGGGAATATGCGTGGCTGACCACCATTGAAGAGGTGCTCCGCGTGATCACCGAGTAAAGGGGCGCTCGGCCTGTCGTGTTTCAGGAACTCTCCGTTCGAGTAACATATAAAAGATATCACCACTGCGTGATGGCACACACGCTTCTTCATGTGCTGCGCGATGTTCCTGAAACACGACCGAGCCTCGCTTTAAGTGGAAAAAGAAAAAAAATGAGCAAGACGCACGGTATACTTTATTGAATGACGCATTTTATCTACACCGCCGAGAAGAACGACGGCGAGATCTATAAAGGGGTTGCCGAGGCAGGTGATCGCTTTGAGCTCTATTCGATCGTACGTCGCGAGGGAGGAAAGATCGTCTCTGTTGATGAGGACAAAAGCGGGATCTGGACGCTCGCATACTGGAACGCGAAGTTCACGACGATCAAGGAATACGACAAAATTGTGATGTCGCGCAATTTGGGCGCGATGCTCAGTGCAGGGCTGAGCCTCGCCCGCGCGCTCTCGGTGCTCGAACGTCAGACGAAAAATCCT
>JBAYUL010000056.1:0-6050 GCA_041675105.1 Minisyncoccota bacterium | reverse complement strand
TTCAGCTTTGGTTCTCGGATAGCGCAAACATGGTGAACGAAGCATTTTTTCCGTTGATCGCGGATCTTCGCAAACGCGGCATCGGTGTATATCTTGCGACAAATAACGAAAGGTATCGGACTGAGTATTTGATGAATACTCGGGGTCTTGGAAAATTGTTTGATCAGATCTTTGCATCCTGCTTTGTGGGAGCAAAGAAACCTGAAGAAAGATTCTACGACCACGTATTCGAACATATCGCGCAACCTAAGCTGAAGACCCTCTACTGGGATGACGATGAAAAGCATATCGAAGCTGCTACGCGATTAGGCATTCCTTCCATGCTCTACACTTCGTTCGATGAGTTCTCCTCTACGATGTCTATCTAATATGGACACTATATTCATAAAGGATCTCTCGGTTCGGGGGAAGCATGGGGTATACGACGAAGAGAGGACGCGGGAACAGGAATTTTTGATCGATATTGCGATGGATGTCGATACCAGAAAGGCGGGAGAAAGTGACGACATCGAAGATACGGTCAACTACGGCGGCGTCAGGAAGATCGCCAAAGATATTGTTGAGGATCTATCATTCCGACTGCTTGAAAAAATGGCGCATACTATCGCGACGGAAGCGTTGAAAGACATTCGGATCAAACGCATTTCCGTTACGGTCCGGAAGACCGAAATGTACGGCGACTGCACTCCAGGTGTTACTGTAATACGCGAACAGGTATGAAAACGGTCTATTTCGTGCGCCACGGCGAGAGCGAGGGGAATGCGGGGCCCATTTTCCAGGGGATGGACAGCCCTTTGACGGACGAGGGGAAACAACAGGCGCTCGATATCGCCGAGCGCTGCTCGAAACTGCCCGTTGAGCTTCTCATATCCAGTCCTGCCAAGCGAACGGCAGAGACCGCTCAGGCGATCTCAGAGAGGTCGCATATTCCGATAGAGTGGTCGCCGCTTTTCCTCGAACGACAACGTCCTCTCGAAGTGGTGGGAAACCGTAAGGACGATCCAGTGATGAAAGCGATAGAGGATCAGTGGTTCAAAAGTCCTGATGCGCGTGAGTACAGGAGCAAAGGGGAGGGCTTTGTCGCAATCAACGAGCGTGCCGGAAAAGCGCTCGCGTTGCTCGGGAAAAAAACCGAACAACACATACTGGTCGTCACCCACGGCTTCTTCCTCAGAGCGATGATGGCAAAGATGCTATTTGGAGACGCTCTCACGCTCGCCGATCTTGAGCGGGTCATGGCAGGGTTTCGCACGGAGAACACGGGGATCACCGTCATCACTGACGATTCATGGTTACCTCACATGAAGTGGCGCATTCGCGTATTTAACGATCACGCGCATCTTGGCTAAACTTCACGATATATTCAGTATCAATAGGTCATCATGAAGCCCGGTATGCGGCGCTCAGCAGCGCAGCCTTACCCATCGGTCGGCTTACCAATACTCATAGCGACACATCGTATGCTCTATACCATTGCGGCCTTGTTCCTGATTTTGTGGTTTCTCGGGCTCGTTACGTCGTACACGCTCGGTGGGTTCATACACCTTCTGCTCGTGATCGCGATCATCGTTGTCCTTATCCGACTGATCCGCGGACAGAATCCACTCGGGTAGCCGGATCGATTCACTCCGATTCCTGTAAGGGGACGGCGATCCGACCGTCCCCTTATACATCAGACGGGTAACACATTTTTTATGAAAAACACACGAACAATTTGGCAGATACGCGCACTCTTTCTTACGATGATATGCGCATTGCTTCTCGCCTGGTCATCAAATGTCGCATACGCAGACACCACCGCAACCGCGCAAATGTCCATCGCGCCGTCCGGGCAGGTGATCGTTCGCGATGCAAAAGTTGTGTCGATATCGGGGACGACTATTACCGTGAGATCATCGTGGGGAGCGTTCGGTATCGTGTGGACGGTCGAGACGACAGGTTCGACGCGATTCGTACCCGGAGCAATAGCGAGCGCTGACGCGTTAAAGGCTATCGAGGTAGGCGACCTGATCGGATTCAGCGGAGAACTGGACACGGCGGCAGGAAAGGCCACCGTGCGCGCCACCGTCGTACGGGACGCGGCTCTGCAGCAAGATGCGACCACCTCTGTGGGAACGGTTCTCAGCATCAACACCTCGAATCGCACCTTTACCTTGTCGGAAAAAGATGCCACAACCACTGTCGCAATGGCGTCGGGCACGCTTATGACACGCGACGGTAACGCCGCAACGCTCTCGGATCTCAAAGTGGATGACAATGTAAAGGTGATCGGTAGCCTGAACACCGTAACCCGCACACTTACGGCCGATCGCATCACGTGGAAGAGCGCCGTGGAGTCGGTGCGGGCTCCTTCGGGAGGCATATTCTCTGGATTGATGGCCTGGCTTGAGGGAAGCCGCGGGCTTTTCAGCTCTCGATAGCAGTGCCCGGAAACCGATGCGAGGCTGTCGCAGAAATAAGCTATGCACAGTAACGTAAACTTTTGGCAACCCTTCTTGCGAGGTATACTCAAAATCCACGTATCGCATGAGCACACACTTCAAATACATACTCGCATTTTCGGCCGTGTTCCTCTTCCGCCTTTTGCCGTTCCGCGCCCCCAACGTGGAGCCGATCCTCGCGACCGTCATGCCGCTCTCCAAGCGGTTCGGGGCGCTGTCGGGGATCTTTTTTGCGGTGTCCAGCATTGTTCTCTATGACGCTGTAACGTCCGGGCTTGGCGTGTGGACCCTTGTTACGGGCTTTGCGTATGCTCTGGTCGCGGCCCTCTCGTATGCCTACTTCAAAAAACGTCCTGCAACGCGACGTCATTTCGCACTTTTCAGCGTTTTTGCCGTGCTCCTGTATGACGCCCTTACCGGGCTCTCAGTGGGGCCCCTCCAGTACGGCCAATCACTTTCGTCGGCGCTTGCAGGGCAAGTGCCATTCACCGTTCTGCACCTTCTTGGAGCGGTCCTCTTTGCGCTCGTCGTGAGCCCTGCGCTGTACCGCTGGTTCAGCGCAGAGGCCATCGCATCTGCGCCGGCGATCGCGCGCGCATAATATGCATCACCTTCTCGAAACGCAGCAGTTCGATAGGGCATCATTGAAGCGTGTCTTTAAACTCGCGACATCGCTTGAGAACACGCGTAACGACTCGCTGCATGGCAAGATCCTCGCCACGCTTTTCTACGAGCCTTCGACCCGTACGCGCTTCTCTTTTGAATCGGCAATGATGCGGCTCGGTGGACAGGTGCTCACCGCAGAGAATGCGGGCGAGGTCTCGTCGGCTGTCAAAGGTGAGACCCTAGAAGACACCACGCGCGTGATGAACCACTATGCCGATGCTATCGTCATACGTAGCCCCGAAGCGGGCGCGGCGGAACGTGCGGCGTCGGTATCCGAAGTGCCTATCATCAATGCCGGTGACGGTGCCGGCCAACACCCGACGCAGGCGCTGCTTGATCTCTATACGATAGAGCGCGAGCTCGGCCACGTCGACGGGGTGCATGTGGCTATCGTCGGCGACCTTCGGTATGGCCGTGCGGCTCGCTCGCTCGCATATCTCCTCAGCAAATACGACGACGTGAACCTTACGCTCGTTTCTTCGCCGGAACTCCGGATGGGTGACGATATCAAAGCGCATCTCAATGAGCATCATGTGTCGTATGCCGAGACCGAAAGCCTGAAGGACGCGATGCGCGAAGCGGATGTTATTTACCAGACCCGCGTGCAGAAAGAACGGTTCCCGAGCAAGGAGGAATACGAGCGATTCAAAGGCGGGTATATCATCGACCGCTCAATGGCCGACTCAATGAAAGAAGGTGGCATCATCATTCACCCGCTACCGCGCGTCGGAGAGATCATGCCGGAAGTCGACGATTCGCCCCATGCCGTGTACTTCAAACAAGTAGGCTACGGGCTTATCGTACGTATGGCGCTTCTCGCGACCCTGCTCGATCCTGCGTACGCCTCCGAGAAGAACGCCTGACCACAAGGATGGAGAGCCACAGAGAGAGCGCGCCGACAACGTAACCCCCGATGACGTCGCTTGCATAATGCACGCCGAGATAGACGCGGCTGAGACCGATGAGCAGGATCAGTGCGGCGAGTGCACACACGAACGGCAGCCTGTGATGAGGCGGACGTATGAGTTTCCATACTATGTACGCGAGGAAGCCGTATGTTGCGATCGCTACGGCGGCGTGCATGCTCGGGAATGAGTAGCCCGGTTCGGTAAAAAGTGCAAAGGGCGCGAGCGGTCGCGGCCGGTGGACCAGTACCTTCAACGCGTACGAAGCGCCGAGCGCACCGAATATCGACAGCGCCAGGCCAAGTTTGTAGGCGTAGTGCTTGTGCCTCCATAAGACGAATGCAAGGGCGAGTGCGACCACGGCGATCACGCGTGCGTCCCCGGCATGCGTAAGCAGAGAAAAGCCGCTTATCAAGAACTCGCTCCTGTTCGTATCGAGCGCGGTCGAGACCGCGCTATCAAAGAGGGAAATCGGCATATGCGGATTATAGTACGTTTTATGGCTGATCTCTGAGGCCGTCACGCCGCGAAGCCCGCGGACTTTGCGTTTTCGTCAACTTTGCTATAGTCGACAGATGAGTTGGCTTCTGCGGGTATGGTTACCGATCGCCGTCGCAGTGACGGGCGTTTGCGGCCTTACGTATGTGACGGTACAGCAGAGCTATCGCCAGTCGCTGAATGACCCGCAGATCCAGATGGCCGAGGACGCAGTTCAGAAGATACTGAGCGGTGCGACTCCGGCGTCGATTACGGGAAAGGAGTCTGTGAACATATCGCAGAGTCTCGCACCATTCCTGATCATCTACGACGCGAAGCTCAAGCCGCTTGCGTCATCGGGCAAGCTCGACGACGCGGCCCCGGTACCTCCCGCGGGCGTGTTCGCGAACGCAGCAGTTCACGGTGAGGATCGCGTCACCTGGCAGCCACAACCGTCAACGCGTATTGCCGCGGTCGTCGCCATCGTGCCCGGCGAAAAGGGCTATGTGCTCGCCGGTAGAAATATGCGAGAAGTGGAAGCCCGTGAATGGGCGCTTGAGTCTGCTGTGGGCATCGCATGGATCGTCATCCTTGCGGCGACCCTGTTTGCCGTATGGTTCGGCGTCGAGATGAGTACACGCCTTGAACGCTACTAGTATGGTGATATTGATCGGCATCGCGGCATTCTGTTCCACTTTTTTGGGTGGCTGGTTCGCGCTGCATTTAAAGGACCGGCTGCACCTCATTTTGGGTTTTAGTGCGGGCGCGGTCATCGGTGTCGCTTTTTTCGACCTCATGCCGGAGGCGATCGCTCTTATGAGCCAAACGCACACACCGGCCTTCGTGACGTCGATCATGGCGCTTGGTTTCTGTCTTTATCTCGCGCTCGACCGCCTGTTCGTCCTTCACCGCCATCATGAGGACGGAGCGCACACCCACGCGCATGCCGAGCGCGGTGCGTGGGGCGCGGGCACACTTTCGTTTCATAGCTTTCTCGACGGGCTCGGCATCGGTCTCGCGTTCCAGGTCTCTGCATCGATAGGTCTCGTGGTCGCGGCGGCGGTCTTGGTGCACGACTTCTCCGACGGTATCAATACGGTCAGCATGATATTGAAGAACGGTGGGGAACGGGCGCGCGCAGTGCGTTGGCTCCTCGTCGACTCCCTCGCACCGGTCGCGGGTGTCCTTGTCACACTGCTGTTCTCACTATCCGAAGGAAGCCTGGGTATCCTGATCGCTCTTTTTTCCGGCTTCTTTCTCTATGTCGGTGCATCCGACCTCCTTCCCGAAAGCCACCATGCGCATCCGGTGTATTGGACGACTGTCTCCACGCTCGCAGGCGTCGGTCTTATGTATGTGGTCATCAGCCTCGTCGTATAGCCCCGTGATATGATGTTCCATCATGAGTGAAGCGGATATCCTCGCCGAGCGCTTGAAGAAGCTAGAACGGCTTACCGCCGCCGGTAGATCGGCATACCCTTCTCAAAGCCGTCGGTCGATATCGAACGCCGACTTCGCGGCAACATTTGACACGATAAAAGATCCGTTGACGCTCGCCGGA
>JBAYUL010000055.1:0-6054 GCA_041675105.1 Minisyncoccota bacterium | reverse complement strand
TGCCGCGGGCCACGCCTCGCTGGCGCAAGCGCCGCTCCGGCGGTTCGATTCCCACGAAAGATGCACTGCATCTTTCTCCCGTCCACAAACTTCGTGGACTCAATTTGTGGACCTGGGGGGAATCGAACCCCCGCTTGCGCAATGCGAATGCGCCGTTATACCACTTAACTACAGGCCCTAGATGGAAACAAAAATGAGAAGGCTATTCTCATTCATTCAAACAACGAACCCCTACGAACGTCCGAGCCGTCGTGTGCCACAGAATATACCATGGCAGCATCAGCGTCCACTTAATTGAGATACCAGATCGATACGTTGAGTATTGCAGCGAACAGAACCCATACAAAATAGGGAAGCAGTAGATATGTTGCGCGCTTGTCGATCTCGTACGCACCCATCATCAGCGTGAATACCGCGAATACCAGAAGCCCGATATCGAGCATCGCTACGAACACGGCATGGAACCCGAAGAAGAATATCGACCAGGCGGCATTCAGAAGCAGGTGGGCAAAAAAAAGCGGCACCCAGCCGCGAAGAGATTTTACGTTCGGATCTTTCATCCATATGATCCAAAGTGCGAGTGCCATGAGGCCGTAGAGTATGAGCCACACCGGGAGGAATACCCAATTGGGAGGGGTGAACCAGGGTTTCGTAATACCGTCATACCAGGTGCCGGCGGCATCGGCGATAAAAATAGAACCGAGAAAACCGGCCCCATAGGTAACGAGGATAGAAATGACCGCTCGCATGAATGAGCGCATATTCATAAGTATAGCCTTTGCGCTGGCACACATGTCAAGCGATGCCCGTTTACGTTCTTGATCTTGGCAAGAATGCTGGCATTCTCGCCAACTCCTTCGCAAGCCGCTATAATCTGTGCCACGCACCTTTAGCTCCTGTGGCATTTGATTGCAAGAGTAGCTGAGGAACGCGTCGATAGATTTGTTGCAAGTGGAGCGCACCCTTAGCTCAGTTGGTTAGAGCGTTCGATTCACATTCGAAAGGTCGCAGGTTCGAATCCTGCAGGGTGCACAAAAGACAGACAAACCTGCCCTGCGGCAGGTTTTCTGCTTTTTGTGCAAGGCGCAGCGATGTCGCGCAAGCTTGCGCGACCGCGAGCCAGGGTCGAGAAATTCCCGAGTGATGGCGAGGGAATATTCGTGACCACATGACGAGACCACCTCGGACGTGTTATACATATACGTTCGCGTGATGTTTTTGGTCGGGCCGTAGTGATTTGAAGTACATACGTTTTGGGGTGAGACCTTTTGTCGGGCCGTAGTATACCGGTAGTACATACGCTTCGGGTGCGTAGAGACCGGGTTCGATTCCCGGCGGCCCGACAAAAGGTCTCACCAGATGTGCAGTACACATCTGCGGCTGCGAAGCAGGTAGAGACCGGGTTCGAGTCACGCATCATTTCCTGCTGGAAATGTGCGCGACCCCGACTCGCCTCAGGCTCCGTCTCTTGAAACTGCGCGTTCGCTCGTTTCAAGCCCGGCGGCCCGACAAAGTGCAAATAGAAACGGGCTGTAAGCAGAGGAGCTTTCATCCCGTGCGTTCGGAAAAAATGAATATGCTTGGCATAATCATTTTGTTTCCCACTACGGGCTGTAGTATACCGGCAGTACGCAAGCATGGGGTGCTTGTAGACCGGGTTCGATTCCCGGCAGCCCGAATCGGTTTGATATACTCGCCGTATGGAATCATGCATATTCAGTCTCGGTTCGAATGACGGTCTTGCACGCAGCGTCGCGGCAAAGATAGGTGTGCCTCTCGGAGAGATCAAGGTAAAGGTCTTTTCCGATGGGGAGCAGCAAGTGCAATTTCTTCAGAATCTACGGGGCAAGAATGTGTTCCTTATCCAGTCGACGAATCCGCCGGCGGAGAATTGGACGCGTCTGTTCCTCGCGATCGACGCGGCGCGCGGCGCGTCGGCACACGAGATCACCGCGGTCATGCCGTATTTCGGTTATGCGCGGCAGGACCGTAAATCAAAACCCCGCGAGCCGATTTCCGCACGTGTATTTGCAACGATACTCGAATCGCTTGGCACCAGTCGCGTGCTTACCATGGACCTGCACAACGACGCGATCGGAGGATTTTTCCGTCCGACGAATGTCGACTATTTATACGCCCGGCCGGCGTTCATTGCGCACGTTAAGAGTGAGTTCAAAGAAGCGCTTGCCTCAGATGACCTCGTTGTCGTTTCGCCGGATGCCGGTGGCGTGGTGCGCGCACAGTCATACGCGAAACGCCTCATGAAAGCTGCCGATCTCGCCATCATTCACAAGGAGCGTGATATCCCGAATCAGATCGCACGTATGAAGCTGATAGGCGACGTGAAAGGCAAGATCGCACTTATCATCGACGACATGGCGGATACATGCGGTACGCTCGCTCGCGCTGCCGCGCTCTTGGAAGAAAGCGGTGCACGCGAGGTGTTCGCTGCAACGACGCATGGAGTACTCAGCGGCAAAGCGAACGATACGATCGACTCCTCGGTCATAAAGAAACTGTTCATCACCGATACGATATCTATCGACCGGCCATTGTCTTCGAAGATCGAGGTCGTCTCCGTTGCGAGTCTCTTCGCGGATGCGATACGACGGCTCGAGAGTGGGGAGTCACTTAGTGCGCTGTTTGAGACGGAGTGACGCGATGGTACGCTGAGCCCACCCTCCCGTAAGCGAAGCTTTCGAGAGGGGCGCTCGGGAAGAACGAATATTTTTCACTCTGCCCCTCGCTACCTCCCGTCGTTCAATGGATAGGATAGTCCCCTCCGAAGGGATAGATGTCGGTTCGATTCCGGCCGGGAGGATACGAACAAGTGTGAGTAGACTCCCGGCCGGAAGGAAGGGGTCGGGAAACCTGTTGGTTTCCCGTGGAGGAAGGAATGGGAAAACCGAGGGTTTCCCAGTACGGCGCGGGAGGACAGGAAAGAAGATGCCCATAGCGACGTCTGGTATCATACGCATATGAACCCGCAGACGAAGACAACGACACTGCTCGCGCTGCTCATCGTGCTTGTCATCGTAGCGGGACTTCTCCTGTCGCTTTCAAATATCGCGAAGCAGCAACGACTGCTCTCGGTCGGCTCATTCTCCGACTGTGCGCTTGCAGGCTACCCCATCATGGAGTCATTCCCGGAACAATGCAGAACGCCTGACGGCCGAACATTTGTGAACGAAAAGCAACAAGCACCACCCGAGGCGACGAGTACCGGTATCACGGCGAATGGATGTGCCGTAGGTGGTTGCAGCGCACAGTTGTGCGGCGAGGCGGGCGACGAAATGATGTCGACGTGTGAATATCGACCCGAATACGGCTGCTACCAAAAGCATTCTTCTTGCGAACGGCAGGCGAACGGTAGGTGTGGATGGACGCCGACGCCCGCACTCGCGCAGTGTCTCGCACATCCACCCGCGATCGACGCGAATGTGGAAGCGGTCTATTAATTCCGACAAATTTTGATAGGATGGCCCGTACAGAAGCGAAGAGGGAGCATTGGGCCTATAGTATAGCGGTAGAACGCGTCCATGGCATGGACGAGGTCGGGGTTCGACTCCCCGTAGGTCCACATTAGATAAGTGAAAGGATATTCATATAGCTCTCATGCTCCAGAGAGCACAATGTTGTGGACGGCATCGGTCGGTGCCGTTTTACGAACACTAATAAAGAATCAATGAAACCGTATGGACAATTCGTCATCCTCAACGGCATGGATAGTGGCAGCGGTCGTGGTGGTCGTGCTCGCGATCGGCATAGCGCTTTGGTACAGCTCGAGCTCGACATCTCCGGGACTCCCGAACACGGGAACCCCAAATCAGACGGACATGAGCGTGCCCGCTGACGGCGGTGCGATCCCCGCCGATGGTTCGGCGGCGTATTAAGGGTGAAATGTGCATTGCATGCGGCGCACTCGGCAGCCGGTGTGCCGCATGAAGACAAAAAAACGTTCATGAGAAAACTCATGCAAAAAGTTTGAATGAAGTGATGTGTTCGATTAGAATGCGAAGCACTCATGCTTCGTTCCATTCTTTATGTATTTGCGTTCACCGTTCCTCTCCTCGTGCCTCAGTCGCCCCACATCGGGTATGGTGTCGACCGCGTATTCGCTCTGACCGATAGTTTGAGTTTGCCGCATATCGAGACGGCGATCGCCGACGCCGCAGTCACTGACAATGCGCCTCCGGTGCGCCTGGTCATTCCGTCGATCCGTCTCGACGCAAGCGTTATTCCGGTCGGAGTGAATTCCAAGGGAGAGATGGACGTGCCGAGCGGTTCTACCGATCTGATCGGATGGTACGAATCCGGGACGGTGCCCGGGCAGTTCGGGAGCGCGGTGCTTGATGCGCACGTATTCGCCGGTTTTTCTGATCTGAGGTACGTCAAAATTGGCGACGACATTCAAGTAGTCAACGCCGACGGCAAGACGCTCCATTTCACGGTGAGGGATTCAAGAGTATTCACGCTCTCGGAGCTCACACCGGGCATGCTGTTCAAAGGGAACGGACGACTCCTCAACCTCATTACGTGCGCGGGTCGTTTGGTGGCCGACGGATCGACATACGATCACCGACTTGTTGTGTTTGCGGAGTTAGTGGAGTAGCGCCGTCGCGCTCGGACCGTCGGACGAAGTATGTGCAGACGCGTTACTCCACCCCAATGCTATTGACGTAATGAGAAATATATCATATAATACACCGTGAGTGCGTAACACGCCTCAATCGCAACCAGGTCGTTGATAATACAGGAAAGGTGGGTTCATCATGGCCCGAGCACAAGCTATGTCGGAGATGTCAGGCAGCGAGTTTCTCGAATCTCTGTTGGAGCGCTGGGAGAAGACCGCGGCAGCGATCCTTGCCGTCATTTTGGTGCTGATCGCTGTCTTCAGCAGCCCCTACAAGGTCGACAAAAATCAAGAGGCGACCGTTCGCCGCCTCGGCGCGTATGTCGAAACAGTCGGACCGGGTCTCCACTTCAAGGTTCCGCTGCTCGACTACGTCGTGAAAACAGACGTCACCTCGGTGCACCGCATCGAGGTCGGTTTCAGGACTATCGATGCAAAGGAGAAGGAGGCGGAGTCGAAAGCGAAGTACCGTGACGTTATCGAGGAAAGCGAGATGCTGACCGGCGATTACAACATCGCGCTGGTCGACTTCGTCGTCCAGTACCGCAGCTCGAATGCAAAGAAGTGGCAGTTCACCGTCGAGGAGCCGGAAAAGGCGCTCTCGTTCTTGGCGCAATCTGCCATGCGTCTCGTCGTCGGCCGGTCAACATTCGACAACGTTGCCACCTCGGGCAAGGTCACGCTTCAAACAGAAGTGAGGAACTTGCTCCAGCACTACGCCGACCAGCTCGATTTCGGCGTGCAGATCGTGAGCGTACAATTGCAGGACGTCCAGCCGCCGAAAGCCGTCGTTTCGGCGTTCAAAGACGTCGTGAACGCCCGCGAGGACAAGGAGGCCCTCATTCAAAATGCCCATCAGCATGCCAACAAGGTCTTGCCGGACGCTCGTGGTGCGGCTGCCCGAATTGGTAATGAGGCCGAAGCATACGCGCGAGCACGTACGGCGGCGGCTGTGGGCGATGTCTCGAAGTTCAGTGCGGTCCTCGCCAAGTACAAGCTGTCACCGGAGGTGACCGCGCGGCGTTTGATGTTCGAAACCCAGGAGCGCGTGCTCCGGGGCAAGGAGATCATCGTCGATTCCGGGAGCGAGAGCAGCTTGCTCAAGCTCTTCCAGATCAATCCGAACAAGCAGTAAGGATACAGCCATGAACGAAGAACAAAGCAGGACCTCCTCGACCTCTTCGGTGCCGAAAAGATCCAAACTCTGCATCGCGTTCATCGCGCTGGTCGTGCTGACATTCGTGGGCGTGCCTATATTCACGGTGACGGTCGATCAGAACGAGAAGGTGGCCGAGTTTGCGTTCGGTGACCCCGTGCGCGATCTGGAGGAACCCGGACTATACCTCGTGAAGCCGTGGCACAGCTTCACGCACCTCGAGAAGCGCTACATGCTCTACGCCTCGGACACTCGCCAGATCATT
>JBAYUL010000054.1:0-6073 GCA_041675105.1 Minisyncoccota bacterium | reverse complement strand
AGTCAGGGCGTGACGAGCTGCACCGTCACCTCACCGGATGGGAGTTTCTCGCAGAGCAGTTTGTCGGGCGGCGCTTCCACGGTCGCGCTGACCGGTGCGACCACCTTCACGATCTCGTGCCTCACACCCGACGGCTCTCACGTGACTGATTACGTGACCGTCAATCTTTCCATCTAGCGAAGTACCAGGAGCCAAAAGGCGATCGCGACCGCAATTCGGTAGATGCCGAACGGTATGAACGTGTGTTTGCGTGTGAATGCCAACAGGAATGTAATGCTGAGGAGAGCAACGACAAAAGAAGTTATAAATCCGACGGCGAGGGGGAGGACGTTCGCACCGGAGAACGCCGCCGCGTTCTTCAGCAGATCCAGACCGGTCGCGGCGGCCATGGTTGGTACCGCAAGGAGGAACGAGAATTCAACGATCGTCGCGCGGGGGATGCCGACGAGCAATCCTCCCAGGATCGTAGCGGCCGAACGCGAGACACCGGGGATGATCGCGATCGACTGAAAGAGTCCGACGATGAGGGACTGTCGATAGCCGATATGTTCGATGCCCTGCGGCGTACTCTCGTTCTCCGTGTGGAGGAGCTCGAACACGATGAGCGCTATACCACCGAGAAAGAGCATGGAAAGTACGATATACGAATTCCCGAGCAGATACGTTTTGAGGATTTTATAGAGCAAAAGACCGATGATGCCGGTGGGAATGAATCCGACGGCGAGTTTTTTCAGTGTCTCGATGTTGAAGAATTCTTTGAAGTAGTAGACAACAACCGCTGCGATAGCGCCGAGCTGTATCGTGATCTCGAAACTCTTCAAGAATTCGCTTGGGGGGATCTTCAAGAGTTCGCTCGCGAGAATGAGGTGTCCGGTCGAAGATATCGGGAGGAACTCCGTAATTCCTTCCACGATACCGAGAATAAATGAGTGCAAGAGGATCATATGCCGACAGTATATATCAATGTCCTTTAGTGTCGGGCTCATTATCGGCCTTATCTGCTTCTGAAAGAAAACCGAAAAGGAACCCGATCGGGTATATACTGGTCCACATGAAAGGCGCTTTCGTGCACCTGGCCGGACGATCCTATCGCGCGCTGACGCCTCTTATCTTCCTATCCGATTCCGAACCGGCACACGATCTCGTGCTCGACGTGAGCGAGTTTCTCGGCAAGGTCCCCGGCGTACCGCCTCTTATGCGGGCATGTTTTCGGATCAGTGACCCGTCGCTCAGGACAACGGTCGCGGGCATCGAATTCGATAATCCGATAGGGCTCGCGGCAGGATTCGACCACGAGGCGCAGATGCCGCGCATTGTCGATGGTCTCGGTTTCGGCTTTCAGAGCATCGGCACAGTGACCAACGGCGCCTACGAGGGAAATCCCTATCCGCGCATTAAGCGACTGGTAAAATCGCGCACGATGCTCGTATACAAAGGATTCAAATCGACCGGTATGAGCGCGGTGCTCAGACGCATCAAAGGGCAAGTCTGGCGTGTACCTGTCGGCATTTCGATCGGCCGCACGAACCCGCTCCCGGAATACACGTACCCCGTCGCATACGCGGACATCGTCGACGCGTTCACGAAGGCGCGCGACTCGGAGATCCCTTTCTCGTATTTCGAGCTCAACATCAGCTGTCCGAATATGCTCAAGGAGGTTTCCTTTTATGAGCCTGAACACCTCGCGCCGCTCCTCCGGAAAATATGCGCACTCAAACTTCCGAAGCCGTTGTTCATCAAAATGCCCATCGGCCTCTCCGATGAAGGTACAAAGGCACTCCTCGACACGATCATGCAATTCCCGGTCGCGGCAGTGATATTCGGTAATCTTCAAATAAAACGCACGGATCCAGCGTTCGACGCGACGGAGCTTTCAACGCTCGCGAAGTATCCGGGCAACTGGAGTGGTATGCCGTGTCAGAAACGCTCGGACCATCTGGTGAAGCTCGCGTTCAATCATGTGAAGGGAAAACTCGCCATCGTTGGCTGTGGCGGGGTGTTCACTGCGGAGGACGCCTATCGCAAGATCCGCAATGGCGCATCGCTCGTACAGCTTGTGACGGCGACAGTATGGGAAGGACCGCAGGTGCCAGCCGAAATATGCGCGGATCTCCCGGCGCTCTTGAAGCGTGATGGATTCAAGAATATTTCTGAAGCGGTTGGGGTGGATGCGGGAAAAGAATAGCGTTCACGGGGGCTCCGACCCGGACAAAGCACAAAATCTGCCGCTGGCAGATTTGTGTGTCTTTGTCCGCCCACCAAGATTCGAACTTGGGACCGTCTCCTTAAAAGGGAGCTGCTCTACCAACTGAGCTATGGGCGGAAGTGAGGAACAAAACAAGAATATACTATATTCCTGTTTTTTCCGAGCACCGCACACACGAATGTATGGGCGAGTCTGCCAACTGGCGGATCAGAGCGGCAAGTCGAAGGCGAGCGCGCCCGCGCCGGTCACAAGAAGCGAGAGGCAGAGTACGAGCGCGAGGGACGCTACCGTGCGGTTATGTATATGGACCCGAGGGAAGTACATACCCACAAGAATGAGTACGCCGCCGAGGAGTGCGAATGCTTGTGTCCATGCGCCGACGAAGAGGGCCGCGGCGATGATCGCTTCTACCACTCCCCACGAGCGGGTAAGTGCGGCGTCATGTGATGCGTGCCTCCACGCAGCCGCCGCAAAAAGTACCGCAAGCGCAATGCGTATAAGGAGCGCGGAGAACGGCGCAAGGAACAGGATCTGCGGGAAGAGCGACAGCATACAGACAGTATACCCTGTCAGATATCTGGCAGACGAACGTTGCACACAGGTCTTTACTCGACTCTCTCACGGGGTAGAGTGCACGGATGGAAAAGGATGTCAGCGTCTTGCTTCATGATGTGCGGAGCGCCCACAATGTGGGATCGGTATTTCGCACGAGTGACGCTTCGGGTGTGAAGCGCATATTCCTTACTGGCTTCACACCGCTACCGATCGATCGGTTCGGACGCGCACAGAAAGAGATCGCAAAGACCGCGCTCGGAGCCGAAACGTCCGTACCGTGGGAGTACCACGAAGACCTGTCCGCACTCATTTCTCACCTGAAAGACGAAGGGCATGAGATCGTGGGTGTCGAACAAGACCCCCGTGCGCAGGATTATCGCACGTATGAACCGACGAAACCTGTTGTATGCATATTCGGAAATGAGGTCGACGGCATACCCGGAGCGGTGCTTGATCTGTGCGATTCGATCATCGAGATACCCATGCACGGCATGAAAGAATCTCTCAACGTCTCGGTGAGTGCGGGTATCGTCCTATTCCGCATGCGCGGCTAGTAGGTGACGGAGTCCACGACGCGCCCCTCGGCGTCCAGAAGACGGATGACGTCATGTGAGTTATTCCACAATTCAACCCCTGAGGTGAGATATAAACGCCACGTGTCGGAAGAAAAGGTGGGATCGGAGATGTTCGCGTTCACGCACCCGTTGTATGAGAACGTATTGGTCACATACTCGCGACAATCCGTGGAGAGCCTTTGCGGGATATTCGTGGGGAAGGTGCATTGGGGAAGTGTGCGGACGAAGTCGATGCAATCGCTCCCGAAGCTGCGTAGTGTGTCGGCGTTCGTTGGCAACGCTTCTGAAGGGCTGGGACAATTGTTCGCGAGCGAGGGGTCGAAGGTCTGCAACTGAGCGAGATAGCCCGTACAGCGGTTCTCGCGGAACGACGTGCCGACCGGTGAGCGCTCGGTGAACACGACGGCTGATTCACCCGATGAGAGCGTCACGGGCGCGACCGTATTCACACGGCCGAGAATGAACGGATGTGCGGCGAGCGGGAGGTACACGCGAGCTCCCGAGACAGCGCTCGCGAGCGACCATCCTTGGAGCGAAAGAGGTGCGCCAGCACCCATGAGCTCCACGTACTCGTTTTCCGAATCGGCGGCGGTGCCGGCGCGGAGCGTGACCGATCCGTGATACGGAGACGGCGTACCATACACGCCAGAGTATGATGGCGCAGGAGCATATCCGTCTTGGGTACCGGCGTTCTGTTCATCGGTGTTGTCGGAATACTGATCAGTAAGCCCGGTTATGTCCGGACCTTGTGGGATGGCCGACTGCCACGGAAGCGTGATCTGGTACGTGGACGTGCTGTTTCCCCAGAGAATATCGACGGGGTTCGGTATGGTGCGGACATAGCGGGCGATGGCGTATCCGCCGCCTTCCCAGAACCAGGCGACGATAAGCGCGAGCACCATTCCGATAAAGAGATACCACAGAATGGTTCTGATCATATCCGTATTATACTCGCCGGATAGAGTCCTCTGCGCGGTGTCCGACCGTTTTGAGCCTCACGAGTTCCTCGCGAACGACCGCGATCTCGTTCCAGGGCTCCTTTGCGCCCGTCGGCGCGCTTATTTCAGTGTCGATCCCCATGCCTGTCACCAAGACCACGACGTCGGAGCGGTCGGGACGTGCCTGTGCGAGCGCAAGTCCGCGTCGGATCGCTTCACGACGGTCGAGAATGATCTCAGGTCTTTTTGCCATGCCGCCCGCGATGTCGTCGGCTATCTTTTGAGGGTCCTCGTCGTAGGCGATGTCGTTCGTGACGATGACGTTCTCACAATATTTCTCCGCCAACTTTCCGAGCACTGGCCGCTTCCATGTGTCACGTCCACCGCCGGTCGCCCCAAAGATACAGATCTTTTTTTGTGCGTCGTATGTGGAATACAATTTTTCGAGCGCGTCGGGCGTGAGCGCATAGTCCACGACGACCTTAAATTCCTGGCCTTCATTGATCGCTTCAAGGCGACCCGGTATTCTTTTGACGCTGGCAACACCTTTTTGTATCGAAGCGATATCAATATGGAATGCGGCAGCGACCTCTGCGGCGGCGAGCGCGTTTTTGAGCGAAAACTCTCCGGGAAGCGCAACGTCGATCTTCTGCCCCTCGAAAGTGAAACTGCCGTTCTTGTCATCCGCGGACCATGGCAGTGTTTTTTTCAAAGAGAAACCGCGTTTGTTCTCGACATTGAGCGCGAGATACCGAATTCCTTCCGGATCGTCCCCGTTGGCCACGACCGTGCGCGGACGTTTCATCGAGCGCTCGAGCGCGCGGCCTATTTCGAACTTCGCATCCGCATACGCTCGGAATGAACCGTGCGATTCGATATGCTCGGGCGATAGATTGGTGAATACGAGCGCGTCGAGTTCTATCGCACGGTGACGATGCTGGCGCACGCCTTCCGACGTCATCTCAATGATCGCGACCGTACACCCGGATCGCAGCGCTTCGCGGAAGAATCGCTGAATAAAAAAACGTCCTGGCATGGACCTGCCCGTCGGCGGCCTGGTCACTTCGTTCACTTTCACGCGTATTGAGTTCGAAAGCGCGGTCGTGTACCCCGCGGCCTCGAACACCGCATTGATATATTCGGTGGTCGATGACTTTCCGTCGGTACCTGTTACGCCCACGACAATAAGTTTCCGCGAGGGGAATCCATACACGAGCGCGCCCGAAACGGCGAGCAAAAAATGATACGTCGACAGTACAAAAGAGGGGAGCAAGCTTCGTAGAGACCTTTTGAGCGTGTGCATGGTCATTTCTTTCCAAGCAGCTTGAGTGCTGCGCGCAGTCGGTCGCTGCCGCCCTCGATCTCGACGGGTACTTCGCGCAGCGCGTCGCGCGCTTCCGAAGCGGAATATCCGAGCGCGCGCATCGCTTCGAGCGCTTCCTGGTCGCCGCGCAGCGCGCTCGCGCTACCGGGTGCACCTTTCGGCATTTTGTCCTTCAGTTCGAGCACGATCTTTTCGGCGGTCTTTTTCCCGATGCCGGAAACCGTGGTGAGGTAATTGGCATTCGCCGCGCTTATTGCCGATCGAAGCGTCTCGACCGAGGCAATATCGAGCACGGCGAGAGCGGACTTCGGTCCGATGCCGGATACAGAGAGCAGGAGCTCAAAGAAGCGGAGCTCCTCTTCGTGGCTAAACCCATAGAGATCGAGCGCGTCCTCGCGTACCGCGAGGTATGTCCAGAGCGCGACCGTGCTCTCCGGCACCGCTCGAGAGAGGTTCTCCTTGAGCACGGCGACCT
>JBAYUL010000053.1:0-6082 GCA_041675105.1 Minisyncoccota bacterium | reverse complement strand
TCGGTGTTCGCGATGAATTGTACGTCGTCCATGATAAGGACGTCGTACTGACGGTACTGATCCTTGAAGCTGTTCGCGCGTCCCGCTCGCACCGCGTTGATGTAATCGATGGCGAATTTCTCGGACGTACAATACAAGACTTTCTTGTTCGCGTGCGACTTTTTGAAGTAGTTCCCCACCGCCTGGATGAGGTGCGTCTTTCCGTGACCCGTTTGCCCGTAGATGAAGAGCGGATTGTATGCGAGACCGGGTTTGTCGAGTACTGCTTTTGCAGCGGCGTGTGCAAGTTGATTGAACGGTCCCACGACGAAGGTCTCGAAGGTGTAGCGCGGGTTCAGATTGTCGCGCTTGTCGATGTAGAGCGACTGAAGGTCGAGTGACGTGTTGTCGGCCGGTTGCGGACGCGGTTGCTTGCGCTCAGGAGACGGTACCGTTCGATGTACGACGTATTCCACGGTGCGGATCGTATTGTCGAGACTGCGGAGCGCCTTCAAGATAAGCTTGTGATGCTTTTCCATGAGCCACTCCTTAACGATCTTCGATGGGACCGCGACCTGGACGACGCCGGAGTCGTGATTGGCGATGTCAGTATTACGGAACCAGGTGCGAAAGGAGGCCTGCGATGTCCCCAATTCTATTTGTACCAATGCGTTTTGCCATAATTCACGATTGGTCATCATAAGGGTCATGCGCGTATAGAGCTCACGCATTATACGCGCCGATTCCTTCTACGGAAGCGCGTCCTTCATCTCCGGGGATGTTCACAAGCTGTGGATAAAGTGTTGATAACCGTTTCGCGGACGATTCACCGAAAAGGTACGGGCTCTCGCCTGCTGGCTCGGCCCTGAAGTCTCGCGCCGTCGCGCTCCGAACACCTTTTCGGTGAATCGTCCGCTCTCTCCCGCGCGAAAGGCAAGAGGCGCTTGTATTCAACGGTTTATAAGGTATAGTGCCGCTCATGAGACGAACGTATCAGCCGAAAAAGAAGAAGCGCGCGGCAGCACACGGCTTCCTCGTGCGCACCGCCACCAGAGGCGGCCGCAAAATGTTGAAACGCCGCCGACAGAAGGGTCGCAAGAAACTCTCCGTTTAATTCATCCCGCTGCGGCGGGCACCTATGCCAAAGAAACACCGCCTTACTGGGGCGCAGATACGCGGCATCCGCTCCTCGCGGCGCGTGCACGGCACCCTTTTCTCACTCTCTATCTCCCCCGCCGACGGATCTGTCGCACGGTGTGCGTGCGTCGTGTCAAAAAAGGTCTCTCCACGTGCCGTTGTGCGCAATGCAGTGAAGCGTCGGTGTCGCGCGGTACTGCAGAAGCACGTGGGCACGCTCCGCCCGGGGGCGTACCTCTTCCACGCGAAGCGGGAGGCCGCGAAAGCCGCATTCAGTGACGTAGCCGCGGATATCGAGCGCGTACTCGGCAAGATCTGAGCGGAGACGCAACGCAGGTCCTACGGCAGTACACCCCGCCCTTTCGTAGAGTTTCATATTGGCGAAGTTGGAAAGGGCGGGATACAATCCCACAATGATTTCCACAGCATTTCATACGGTCATTTTTAATCCGATCTATAACGGGCTCGTGTACTTCGTGGGGCTCTTGCCGGCGCACGACGTCGGCATCGCGGTGATCATAGTGACGCTCATCGTCCGACTCATCTTGTTTCCGCTTTCGCGTCGGGCGATCATTGCTCAGATGGACATGAAGCGTATCGCTCCGGATGTAGAAGCTCTTAAAAAAAAGCTAAAAGACAAGCCGGAGGAGCAGGGCAAAGCTATCTTCGCGCTCTACCGTGAAAAAGGTATCCATCCGTTCTCGGGCTTTCTGCTCATACTCGTACAGTTGCCGGTGCTCATCGGCTTGTATTGGGTGTTCACGCACGGTGGCTTGCCGGCGATCAATGTCGACATACTCTATTCGTTCGTCCACGTGCCATCGGGAGTGAATATGCTGTTCCTTGGCCTTATCGATATGAGCGAAAAGAGCGTTGTACTCGCGGTCTTTGCTATGTTGACACAATTCATCTACACGCGGCTCTCGATGGGTCCGCGCGGCGAGAAAACGGCCACCGAAGCCTCATTCTCCAACGATATGGCCCGTAGTTTCGATCTGCAGGCTCGCTACATACTGCCCGTCATGATCGGCGTCATTGCCTACTCTATTGCGGCGGCGGCTCCACTCTACTGGGTCACCAGCAACATCTTTATGATCGGTCAGGAATTGCTGACGGGACGTCGGTTCGGTCCGTCGAAAAAGGCTTAAGCTCTGATCGTTCGCATTACAGCACGCGCAGAGAAGGGTCCACATTGCAGGAGCCTTATCTCATGAGGTATAGTGCCCTCCATGCACGAGACGGTGGAAACGATCATCAAAGAACTTCTCAATGCGCTCGGCGTGTCATACACCGGGGTCCAGCGCACCGAAGTGGCCGGACAGACCATTTTTTCGATACAGACCGACGATGCTCGCCAGCTCATAGGCATGCACGGTGACACCGTGCATGCGCTCGATATGCTTGTCAAAAAGATCGCTGAGAAGCGGATGCCCGTCGCGGCTCCCGCAGAAGGAGAAACCGCCGAACGCTCCCCCATGTTCCTGGTAGACGTGAATGACTATCGGGCAAAACAGATCAAGGACCTCCAGACCAAAGCGCTCATGATGGCTGAGCGCGCACGCTCATTTCAATATGATGTCGAACTCACTCCGATGAGCGCGTACGAACGACTCATCATTCACACGACGCTTCAGGACGCGCCGAACGTAAAGACCGAATCGCAGGGAGAGGGACGCAACCGCCGCGTCGTCATCAAGTACGCCGCGTAGCGTGTCGCCTATTGTGTGCTGCCGGCCTGATTCACTTTCGTGAGCACGTTCAGGTTGAGCAGGTCCGGGTTGATCTGTTTGAGGATAAGAAATATTGATAAGAGGAGCAGAAGCCCGAGCGTTACATCGCCGAGGATCTCTTTTGCGTGCTGCTTATCTCCCCACGCATCGGTCGTCATGTATTGGTAACCGGCGTATGCGATGCGAAGCACCGCGAGTATCGCGCCGATCGAAAGAGCGGTCGTAAAAAGCGCATTTACGTAACCCGCGAGATCGTTCGTATTGTAAACGTTCGAGAGCATCGGGGATTGCGAGGTGTCGGCAAGCGGGACGAACGCCGCGAAAAGGCCGTTCTTTCTGATCGATAAGAAGAAGGAGCGCATAGATCGTTATTGTACGATGCGGAGCATCCACAGTGACTTGTCCACCGCGTTCATAAAGCCCAGAAATGCTCCACTCGGGTCAACGGCGAGGTTCTCGGCGTCGATAACAGTGCTTGAGTCCGGGCGAAATAGTATCTCTGCGGTGCCTGCGGAAACATTCACCGTCCAGAGCGCATCCTGCGTGTGAAGCGTGCCGGCGAACCGGTTGCGGAAGTAGGCATCTGTCGATAAGGACTGTGGTGCGGCACAGTACGCTATCAGCGCATTTCCGGGCGCCCACACGCATTTATCCGCCGATGTGCGGATGTTGAATCGTACCGCGGTGGATGAGGCACTCGACAGGCCGTAGAGCGAGGGCGTTCCACCCGAGGAACTGCCGTACAGGAGTGCGGACGAACCAGTCCGCGGGAGGACGGTAAGCCCCGGAATGCCGCTGACAAGCGGCGAGAGCACTCCGCTTGTATTCAACCGAAAGGCGTATCCGGGGATATCATCGCTCGCATTTTGTGCAAGATAGACAGTGCCGTCTTTCTCCCACGTGGCCTGCCAATCCTTGAGTGCCGACGCAAAGACGCGTTTTTGCGCACCCCCCTTCCAATCAGTCGTGACACCCGTCACTCCATTTTGGCCTTGGGGGATCAGAAAGAAGAGCTGCTGTGAACCCGGACGGACCGCGATCGTGCGGATACCTGGTGGAAGGTAGACCCCACTGAGCGCCGCTGGGGCGTCCGCCTCGGTCGAGGTCGCAAGGTGGGCGGCATACGAAACGATGCTCCCCGTTTCTGAGAGTGAGCGCAAGACCACCGATCCGTCGGAAGCGAACAGCGCTTCGTAGATCTTTGGCAGGAGTGTGTTCGTAAGCCGCGAGATCTTCGTGAGCGATGGATCTGCCGAGAGAATATTTCCGTTGTCCCTTTCCGCGAAATACATGCGCGTGCTCGAGGCTTCGAAACCGAACCCCGCAACGGGTCCCCCGGTCACTTTCCATAGTCGCGGCGCGGCACTGCCGGTCGAACCCGTCGATACAGTGCTGAATGCCGTCGTCGAGCTGCTCACACCGCCGGAAGCAGCCCCGTACGTGCCGCCGCCGAACGACGGTGCCGAGCTGAGTCCGCGCGCAGTGTCCGTCGCCTCGGTCGTTGTGATCTGTTTGTGGACGAAGATATACCATCCGATGAGACCGCCGAGCATCATCACGAGAATGCCGGCAAACAGGTACTGCAGTACGTGGTTAGTCATGCGCATATTATGGGTGGAACGGGTCCGAGAACCCTGCGGGCTCGCCATTTTTCGTGAAGGTGATCTTCCAGGCGTCGTTGAGGCTCATAAAATAATTAGTTGCATGCGTGAGTGCGAGACGCAAGAGCGCATTGCCCGAAGACTTCGCGGAATTGATCGTAAGCACACCCGGATGTGCGGCGTCGGCCGGAACAGATGTTTCGTTCACGCGCCATTCGTAGTTAAGCTTCGGATCGTCGGGCGTGTCGACCGCCGCAAAGTAAGGGACCGCCGCGAAGGTCATTTCGACTTCCGGTATGAATGAACTGGCACCGAGCGGTTGATGGAAGAGTTCGCCGAAGAGCGGGTGCACTTTGTAGAGCACAAGAGCGGGCTCGACATCGCCGATACGCACGGCCGCTTCGCCCGAGAGTGACCCGTCCTGCGAGATCGCTTCCACTGAAATAAGATCGCTGCCGTAGAGCAGTGGGCCCACGATGCGGGCCGACGCCTTACCAAGACCCGACGCGCCCGCGATCACCTCGCCGTCCTTTCTCCAGGTGTAGATGATGTTTTCCGACGGGACAGAGCTCCCGTTCTGCCGCATGAAATGCGGTATAGCGACGAGTGTGACCGCACTTCCCGCAGACGGCAATGCGCGGCCCTTATAGAACGGCGGCGTGTAAGAATCGGATTCCCAGAGAATGTCGATCGATGTTGGCGATACGGTCGCGTTGACCGTTGCGATCCCGTTTTGTGCCGTTACCTCGACCGAGACATTCTGGGCACTTCCGAGGGCACCGGTGGTGAGACTCAGTGTGTGGAGACCGATACCACTCGAGACCACCTTGCCGTCAACGGTCCACGAGATATCGCTTTGCGTGAGATCATACAGCGGACTTTGCAGGGTGAGGACGATGGTACTGCGCGGTCCCGGATTTGGCGGGTTAAACGAGAGCGTAAGCGCCGTTTCCGATCCTGGTATAGAGAACTGCGCATACGCGGGAGTCGCGAGGCCGCACATAAGGAGTGTGATCGCGAGCCATCTCATACCTCTTTGAGCGCACCGCTGTTGAGCGAGCTGCCGACCGTTGCAGTGTCGCTTCCGGGAGCGTGTGCCGCCAGCGCGGCGGCCCCCGAAGGCCCGCCCTCCCCCACCGTGGCGAGCTCCATTTTTGCTTTCTTGATGGCAAGAATTTGCGACGGATCCGAGGTGATGATCTGGTCCTCGGTGTATGAAGCGATGATCTTGAGTGCCACATGCTTAAGACCCGCGAAAAATATCCCCTCGCCCACATCAGACTCGAGCAGCAGATATTTTTCCTCATCGGAAAGCTTAAACGTCGACTGTACGAGGTCCACTGACGTCGGTGATTGGCGCAGGAGCAATTGGATCGATGAGTTGGTGATCATAGGAATGCCGTACGGCGAATTGAGGAAGTCGGAAACGTCCTGCGTGATCGTCGAAATGCCGAGGTAATATTTGCGTCCGCGTTTCGCGATAGAAAAAAGGAACGATGCCGTGTCTTCGGAGCGCATCATCCACCACGCTTCGTCGATCACAAGGAGGCGCTTGCGTAATTCTTTGCGCACCTGATTCCAGATGTGATGAGTAATGATGTACATCGCGACCGGCTTCAGATCGTCTTCCATGTC